>JAXJDU010000023.1:0-2797 GCA_036301785.1 Acutalibacteraceae bacterium
TAATCTGACCGCCGTTGCACACAGTTGGGGTTAACCCCAACTGTGTGCAACATTCAAATCTAAACTTTCATAAATAAACTTACACACTTTTCTTGACAAACCCACCACTCCCCTATAGCTACTGATTTTATCTAATAGAATATCTTTTGTAGATTCATGAGGAATCAAAAAATCACCCTGCATAATTGCAAGGTGATTTTTTATTGGTCTGCTTTTCTGTTGTTCGGTTGTTTTTCTATAACTGTATTCTCTTGGCTGACACATCTATTACTGCACTCATATCTCTGAATACTTGCCACGCTTTTCTGCCTCTTGAAGCGTTTCTCAAGCAATTCAAAAAGCAAGCGATTTTCAATCACAAGTTTTTATAGTTTGTTCAACTATAGGGTCAAAGCCTATCCATTATTACATTCTTTACCTTCTGAGATTTTTCTATAATCTAAGTCTATAGGCTTACCTTCAGGGAAAACTTCACAACAAGAAAGCCAGCTATCTATTAAAGGGCGTTTGTGTTTGCAATCTCTGCAATTATTAATACAAATCATAAATATTTCCTCTCCATATATTTTCAAAAAGCTCATTGTTTCATCGAAAAATTCACAGCTCTTGAAGAAAAACCTCTAATCATTCAAAACACTCTGTTCTGTCTTTTTCTTTTAAATATACTAATACCGTCCTCATTTTGTAAGACGGTACTTAATTACATAAACTCAAAGCTAACTGTTAATTTATTACCAACCTGTTTCCAAATTGCAAAACAAAAGAAATCAGTCCAATCATCATTTACATCATTTGTTTTCCATATCGGTGTAAATTCACTGGCTTTTGATACTGGAATAAGCCAACCTGACAAGTCCTCGCCTTCCATTTCATCTGTATCAAAATCTCTGCCATCTCCTGCGTCTACAAAAAATATACAGTTTTCTTCACTGGCTTTATTTTGAACCAACTCTATAAAATTTTCAAACTTTTTTGATTCTTGCGTTCTTAACCCAAGCATTATACACAAAACCTTTCAACACAGTAATAACTTCATTATTTTTCTTAGCTACAACTTAGTTACTCGATATTAATTATTGGTTCAGCATTTACCATAGCATTACATTTCTCACAGTAAAATCCGTGACTTTTTCTTATATCCTTTGCAGTTGTAATATATATTCCTTTTTTGCATTCCTGACAAATAATTTTTTCACCTGAGCGTAAACGCTCAATCATACTTTTATCTTGATTTTCTTCTACCATCGATTATTCCTTCTTTACACCAGTTGTACTCAGGATAAACAGATTTAACAGCTTTTATTACTGAATCGTTGTTAAATATTCTCTTTGTCTTCGATGTAATAACTCTTGCGAAACAGAAACACATATACATTTACCTGCTTTTATGTACAAAAACTCTTCCATTTTGAAGTGCTTGTCTTTAAACTTCTTTAGGTTTATATCTTATTCCGTTATCTCCTGGAAAGGGGGTATCGTGTTCCCCTCGTAACATAAGCTCTCTGGGAATACCATCAGGGAACGCATCGCAAACTATACCTTTTTTTGCGATGAACACAATTATTGCACATAATGGTTTCTCCTCCAACATCACAATACCATCGTTTGTCTTGATATGGCATACTATAACTCCTTCATGAATATAATATTTCACTCAACTTCTGATATATAAAATAACGATACACAATACCACAACTCGTGTTAAACTCAGGTTTATTCTTTGAAAAAACATGAAAATTCAAAATACAAATGTCCCCTTGTGGAACCAAAATGGGGTGCAAAGTTAATTCAAAGGATACAATATGGAGTACAATTAAATAAATCTGTCCTGTGGATGGGATTTATACCAATCTTCTAGCCAGATTCTGTTTCCAAAGTCGCTTACAGTCTTATCTATGTTTGCATGATGAGTGATTTCTTGTAAGGCTGATTTTCTGTAGCAATTATCACAATTCATAACCTCAAGAACATGATGTGCAGCCAAAAGACGAACACTATCACTCTTATGAGATAACAATTCACAAAACTCATTTTTCAATGTCGGATAGTTGGTCTCTATTTCTGTAGCGATTTTACGCATTCGTGTCATCTTACGATTGTGCTCCTTGACTGCTTTCATATTTTCATATTCATTAAACAAAACAACCTGATTTGCTAACTCAAGATACTCCTGAACCAAATTCATACAATCACCACCTAAATACATTATAACACAAAGCTTGCTGTTTTCAACGATTATGGCTGTAATTTAACGATTCCTTGCCTTTTAACGATTTGAAACAGAGCAAAGAAAGCGTAAAAGATTTTGTTTCTCGAAAAGTTCTAAAAAGCGATTTCAGGTATAAAATAACCGTCATTCCGTTGTATCAGAATGACGGTTATTTTTGAAGAGCGACCCTGATTTTAATACAAATGCACTCCCTTTTGAGGTAGGTGGTACATTTTAAGCCGAAGGAGAGGCAAATAGATGTCCTTTCCATTTGTGAATATCTCACATCAAACTTTTATGTTCATTAAGATACTCTTGAATGTTTCGGATTCCATCTTCAAAAGTCAAAAACGCTGTTTCATTATAGGTGACCGCAGTAATAAAAAAGAAATCAGAATCCATATAGATGTAGTTTGACGCAGTTATTTCAATAGGAGTATCCATAGAAATGGTGTCATAGAATCCGTTTTCGACAAGAATCTGATTGTTCTCTTTTGTGATGTCGAATGCAAACTTATATTCAGCCAAAGACCATTCCGAGTTTGGCTCAGCACCCAAGAATTTTTTTATTGTATCACGATCCTCAAA
>JAXJDU010000024.1:0-4920 GCA_036301785.1 Acutalibacteraceae bacterium
CAGCATATCCTGGTGCTGAGAAGTTTTATACACAAAAGTATAGCTTTGACGGCGAAAATGTAATAACACTATTACCAGGTGGAGTAGATTTGTACGGTGCAGAGGTTACACCAGGTGCCGAGGATAAGAATAAGGCTGTGCTAGAGGGAGATACACTTACTCTTTATCAGTATGACATGCCATATACATTCAAAAAATCTTCAAAAGAGGATTACGAAAAGTACAGAGATGCTGTGCTTGCAGGTACATACGAATACCCAACAGCAGACCCAAGCTTGTCTGAAACTCCAGCAGAAATAGCTACAACAGAGCTTACTACAGACTCTGCAACAGAGGCAGCAACAGAGGCAGTAACACAGCCAGCTTCTGAAGCAGTAGCAGAATAAGCTTAAAATCAAATTATAATAATAAACAAATGGGCAATTTCACTGTATGTAGTGGAATGCCCATTGCTTTTTGTTTTTCACAATGTTTCTGTTAATACTGTACTCTTATAAAGCTGGATAAGTCTTTTCAAGAGATTTTGTGTTGCTTGAAGCCGACCAGCTGTATTGTCGCTGTTTAATGAGTACACAGTGTCAGATTTGGTACAAGTATGCCGTAAAGAGGTTTGATTTTAACAGTACTTAGTGTCAGATACTACACACTGATAAAGCTGAGTAAGCTCATCAGCAGATTTTTTGTAATTTGTATATCTACCAACAGCAGGGCTGCTGCCTGACGAATACGCAGTGTTAGGTTTGGTACAAGTTTACTGTAAAGAGGTCTGATTTTATAGTGCTTAGTATAAAAATATCTGCCATGTTGCCACAGCAAGGCTGTACAACAGGGTAAACGATGTACTGTAAAGAAGTCTGACTGGTATAAATATGACTGTTATAACAGAAGCAGTATAAACAATGGTTTACAAAAATATTTTATAAGAGGAGAGATAACATGAATTTTTCTTTAGTAGTATGTGCTGTGGTGGGGCTATGTGTATTTCTGTCTGTTATTATAAAGCCATATATACACATAAAGGGTGTAAAGCTTGGTACATATTGGCTGTTTTCAGTTATGGGTGCAATAGTATTGCTTATTTCTGGCAGTATTCCGATTAACTTTTTGCTGATGGAATTACTGTCATCATCTGCCATTAACCCGATTAAAATTCTGATTCTCTTTTTCAGCATGACATCTTTGTCAGTGTTTTTAGATGAGGTTGGTTTCTTCAGATATTTAGCAAATCTGGCGTTACGAAAAAATCTTAAAAAGCAGACAGGCTTATTTATTACATTATATATTATTGTTTCTGCACTTACTATATTTACCTCTAACGATATTGTTGTGCTTACATTCACACCGTTTATCTGCTTTTTCGCAAAAAATGCAAAGATAAACCCACTGCCTTATTTATTTGCAGAATTTGTTGCTTCAAATACCTGGAGTATGCTCTTTATTATAGGTAATCCAACAAATATATATCTGGCTTCATCAGCTGGAATAGACTTTCTGACCTATGCTTCAAAAATGGTTTTACCAACCTGTATGGCTGGAGCAGTGTCGTTTGTTATTCTGTTTTTGCTTTTCCGTAAGGAGTTAAACAAACCAATATCTGCTACTGCAGAGACGATAATTTTAGAAAACAAAACAGCACTTACAATAGGCGTTGTATATTTGGGAATATGCACAGTGTTGTTAGCTGTAAGCTCATATCTTTCTTTAGAAATGTATCTTATTTCAGCAATATTTGCAGGTGCGTTGTTTTTGTCGGTATTTATAATAAACCATATCAGAAAAAAGAGTCAGAAGCCACTTGCAAGCTCGATAAAAAGATTACCATACGAGCTTATTCCGTTTGTACTGTCTATGTTTGTCTTAGTGTTAAGTCTTAAACATTCAGGAACAACTAAAATGCTTTCTGATATTCTTTCACATGGTTATTCTGTATATACAATAGGAGCAGCTTCATTTTTAACATCAAATATAATCAACAACATACCTATGAGTGTATTATTCAGCTCTATATTATCATCGTTTGCAGGTAGTCAGGAATATTATCAGGGTGTATACGCTGCAATTGTCGGCTCGAATATCGGTGCATTTTTTACACCGGTTGGAGCATTGGCAGGAATTATGTGGGCTTCGATTCTTAAACGCTTTGGTATTGATTTCTCATTTAAAAAGTTTATTTTTTATGGTTCAATTATATCAATCCCAACGCTGTTTGCTGCTCTGTCTGGTTTAGCGATAGTGTTTTAAGTTAAGTAGGAGAGGTAAATATGCAGAACAGAAATATTTCAGTTATTCGTAGCAAAAGAAAAACGGTAGAGATACAGATAAAGCCAGAGGGAATAATATTAAAGGTCCCGTTACATATGAAGGATAGTGAAATCGAGGTGCTTTTAGAGAAAAAGAAGGACTGGATTGAAAAACACACTGCAATGCTGGAGAAAGCAGAGAAGCTCCCAGCTGACCTTAAGCCATATACAATTGAAGAAATGAGAGCTCTTGCAGATAAGGCTGTAAAGGTAATACCAGAGCGAGTTACGCATTATGCAGGCTTAATAGGTGTAACCTATGGCAAAATAACAATCCGTAACCAGAAGGGCAGATGGGGTAGCTGCTCTGGCAAAGGCAACCTTAATTTCAACTGTTTACTTATGGAAATGCCCGATGAAATTATAGACAGCGTAGTTGTGCATGAGCTTTGCCATAGAAAGCACATGAACCATTCGCCACGGTTTTATGCAGAGGTAGAAAGGGTTTTCCCACAGTATAAGAAATGTCATAGCTGGTTAAAAGAAAACGGTGGAAAATACTTAAGACGATTACCACAGAATAATATATAATAATTCAGTGACTACAGTTTTTCAGATTCTTTTTGTATAATACTAATACATGAATAAACAACAGCCATCTTGTCGGCATAAATTACTAAGCACTTCGTATTTGCTTATCGTTGTGAGAAAATTCTGCTTGGTAATCTGTTTAATTGTCTGATTCTGTTTAATTGTCTGATAATGTATCAGTATAGCTAAACACCATTCAAAATAGAAAATCATATAGCATTATAACTCAAACAGACCACACAGCCGTAGTATAAGTAAGGCTGTGTGGTCTGTTTTAGTTAATGGTGTAATTATAGTTGTTTGATTTCACAGTGTAAGGTTATGTCCATGTGGAAATATTATAGCGACCCTTAGAATCTGTGGTATCCTTAGCGTAATACTTCATTATTCCACCATTGTATGATATGTTTACTGTCTGTTTGCTGCCATTAGTGAAAATTATATAGGTTGTATTCTTTGGTACCTCAAAGGTGTACTGCTGTTGCCCCATGCTGTTTGTACGGGAGTAAACCATTGCTTTACCAGGCCATGAAGTCATACTTGTGTTTGAGTCTGACCAGTAGTAGCAGTAGATTGTACCGTCCCAGTTAAGCGAGTTTGTAAAGGTTACAATATTTTTTTCTACAGGTGTTGTAGGAGCTTCCGTAGGTTTTTCAGTAGGCTTTTCGGTAGGTTTAGCAATAGGAGCTTCCGTAGGCTTTTCTGTAGGCTTTTCAGTAGGTTTAGCAGTAGGAGCTTCAGTTGGCTTTTCAGTAGGCTTAGCAGTAGGAGCTTCAGTTGGCTTTTCAGTAGGCTTAACCTCACCAACTGAACCAGAATTTCCGGCAGAAACACAATACCTTAAAATACAGATTACATCCTTAAGATTAATTTCACCGTCATTGTTACAGTCGGTTAATGAAGGGTATATATATGTTGAATCAGCAGTATCAATATTGTACTTCATAAGTAAAACTGCGTCTGTTACAGTAATCTCTCCGTTGTTGTTACTGTCGCCAATCAGCATATTGTTAGATTTTACAACATTAAGCTCAAGAGCTTTTTCTGAGCCATTCAGAGTAAGAGGGAATACTGCATTAGTTTTAAGTGACATATTATTTTTCTCGTCTGTTATTTCAACTGCTTTTATAACAAGCTTATGCTCGTCAGCTATGGTATCATTAAATTTAACAGTCCAGTTATAGTCCTTGTAATTATCTGGTGTTACATCTGCAATTACATTATCAAGAGGGAATAGCATTGTTGCATCGTCTGAGGTTACTGTGCTGCCGTTAAAAGAGTAGTTAGCACCTATGTTGTAATCATATTCTATGAATGATTTTGTTGAATAGGATTTTTCTGCACCATTCTTTTCAGCTGTGGTTGTGATATCTGCAGTTTGTCTGGCTGTATGGTTAACTGTGAATTTCAGGTATAAATTTGCACCCTTCTGATATGGCTGAACATCTATTCGGGCTATTTTGGACATCATTGGTTTTCTGTCTTGAACATAGGAAGCACCCGATACAGAGGATTGCAGATTAAGTGAATCGTATGCAAACCAGTAAAAGCCGTTAGTGCCACTGTTAAGGCCACTGGAATTAGCAACTTTGAATGCACCCATTTCGCCTTCATCAATATTGCCGTTTCCATTGATATCTGCCCATATATTATCATTGTAACCGACTATTGTCATTCTGTGAGTGCCTGCGTTTTTTTGACTGTATGTACATATAGCTTCACCAGCATATTTGTAGTTTTCAGGTGCAGCTGAATTAGTAGTGATTGTCTTTTTTGATTTATTTTGCGAATAAGTGGTAAATGTCAGCAGGTCACCACTGAGTAATGCAGTTTTTATAGCGTCTAAATCACTGTCATCAGCTGAGGTTATTTGGTTACTGGCAGTGCCTACATCACCCAAATACTGCCAGCTTTTAAGTCGGTAATTAAGTGCTTCTCTCCACAACTTTTCATCAGTTGCCCAGCTAAGATAATCCTCATCATACGGAAGCATTGACATAGGAGCACAGCCTTGATACTTCATTACATTATAAGCATCATCTCCAAAGGAGCCAATATCAGCAGATTTGTTGATAAAATTATATATCCA
>JAXJDU010000025.1:0-9862 GCA_036301785.1 Acutalibacteraceae bacterium
ATTTTCACGGGGTTATTTAATCGTAAATTCATCACACAATAATATAATAAAAAAATCAAGAGCATATTCACCCTGTAAAGCTACGCTTTATCAACGGGTAAATATGCTCTTTTTTGTCTGATATGAATATATACTAATTAAGTGCTGTTTTTAAGGTTTCAAGATTTTCTGTCATCATAGAAATATAGCTTTCACCGTTATCAAACTGTTCTTTTGACAGATTGTGACAGGTGTAGAAAGTGCATACCTTCGCAGAGGTTTCACTTGCGATTGTGTCGGCTACCGAGCTGTTGCTAAGCTCAATCTTCAGAATTACCGGTATATTATTCTTCTTAACTATATCAGTCAGCTTTGCAATATCTGATGCACTTGGCTCACTTTCTGATGAACAGCCTGGGAAAGCTGCGTGATATGTCAGACCGTACTCGTTTGTAAAATATATAAGAGGGAATCTGTCACCGAAAACAAGCTCGTTGCGTTTTGATATAGATGTAATATTTTTAAAATTTTCATCCAATTCGTTAAGCTTATCACAATATAGCTTAGTGTTATTTTTGTAGTAGTCTTCATTCTGAGAATCTGCCTTACAGACAGCCTCTGATATAGCCTGCACCATTTTCTGTGCATTTACCGGTGAAGTCCATATATGCTCATCAAATTCGTGGCTATGCTCACTGTTATGTGTATGATTATGCTCTGTTTCTCCTACACATTGTAATTCTACTGTATCTATAAGCTTTACCACCTGAATATTGCTTGTGTCTATAGATTTCAGTATATCATCAACCCATGCGTCGTTTTCGCCACCAATATAAAGAAACACATCAGCCTCCTGAATGTTTATAATATCCTGTGGAGTTGGCTCGTAGGTGTGTGCTTCTCCACCGGGCTGAATAAGCATTTTAAGATTTGCCTTATCCCCTGCTATTTCTCTTGCAAAGTCATATTGAGGAAAAATAGTTGATACTATATTAATTTTCCCGTTATCTGCTTGCTGTGATGCTGTACACGCAGTAAGCAATGCAACACTTATAATAAACATAGTTATTAATAGTAATGTTTTTTTACGCATAGTAAAACCACCTTTTAAATTAATAACCCACCATAGAATTCAGCAAACTATGGTGGGAGAGTTTTATTTTTATTAAAGTCAGAATATTACATTATTGAATTACTCGTCTGATTGTGTAATATCCATCTATGTTACAGTCACGCATTATCATATAGCCTTCATCATATGCATGAATTCTGCCACCATTTCCGTCGTAAATAGCTACATGGCCAGGGTAACAAAGAATATCACCTGCCTGTGCCTCTGCTATTGATGGAACCTCGACACCTGCAAGATACAGGTCTGTTCGTATACCCCATAGATTTACACCAAAGCGTTCATATACAGCACAAACAAAGCCAGAGCAATCAACACCTGATGACAGGTCTGTTCCACCCCATACATAAGGTATAACTCCTACATACCTCAATGCTTCTTCTAAAACTGAATTTGCTACCTGAGGGTTAACCGGAACATATACATCGTAGGTTGTAGTTGTTGTAGTTGTTATAATCATCATTGTATTCTGGGCTGTTATTTCGCAGGTTGCAGAAAGATAAGTACCGTCTGTTGTTGAGCAAATAATGTCACATTCGCCATCACCTACAACAGTTACATTACCCTTCTGGTCTACCCTTGCTACATTAGGGTCTGTTGTAATCCACTTAAGAGTCTGGTTTGTAGTATCAGCTGGTGAAATAGTTGGTGTAAGCAATACCGATTCTGTCTGTGGTCCGTCAAAATCGTAGCCTATATAATCCAGTGTAAGCTCCTCTGCCTTAATCTGAGGCTCTACAGTAACAGCACACTTTGCTGTTTTTCCGTTAGAGGTTGTACAGGTGATTGTAGCTTCACCATCACCTACAGCTGTTACAATGCCGTCCTTTACAGTTACAACTGATTCATCAGAAGATGTCCATTTTAAAGCTGTATCTGTTACTTCATCCTTAGGAGCAAGCTCGGCATTCAGCTTTAACAGCTCACCTGTTGCTGTCATTTTATATTCAGACTTATCAAGCTTTACAGCAGTTGCATATACTGGTGATGATACCTTTATAGCGATTGTAGCAGACTCGTTATTGACGGAATTAACACAGGTTATATTTGCAGTACCCTGTTTAACTGCTGTTACCACACCTTCAGCATCAACAGTTGCCACAGCGTTATTATCACTGCTCCACACAAGATTGAGCTTGTTCTTTTTTATACCCTCTGCAAGCTCTACAGAATAAGTAGAATCCTCGGTAATAACTGCATTTTCCTTAGCAAGTTTCAGGCTTTTATTTGCTTTTGTTGCTTGCTCTGTAGCTTTTTCTACAGCTATACTGCTTACACTATTCTGTGCCAATCTGCCCGAAGCAGCCTGCACTGGTATAATACCACTGCTTACACAATAAGCACCTGCACTGAATGATGTTATTGTTACTGCTACCATAGCAAAGGCTATGGTAAATGCTTGTTTATTTTTTACTATCAGATTTTTTAAAACATTCATACATATACACCTTATTAATATACTAAATTAAGCTTTATCGGTTGATAATTATAGCACATTCAGTAATAAGTATCAATATTTTTTAATAACTGTTAAATTTTTGTTTACATTATAGTAAAATTAGTACAAAATATTAGTTATTATCACAGCAGTATATTTGTCATATCCTCAGGTAAATCTGTGGAAACCGTGATTTCTTCGTGCGTTACAGGGTGTAAAAAGGTTATAGATTGGCAATGCAGTGCTTGTCTGTCTATCTTATTTAATGACCCACCGTACATATCATCACCTGCAAGTGGATAGCCTATGTGCGACATATGCACCCTTATCTGATGTGTTCTGCCTGTTTCGAGGTTAAATTCTGTAAGCGTATGATTATTTTTTACAAGCAAAGGCTTATAGTGTGTTATAGCTGTAACACCGTCTGGTGTACCTGCTGTACGCTGTATTGTATGCCCCGGCAAAAGCGAAATTTTTGCGTCTACTGTGCCACTGCATGGGATTTCACCCTCACATATTGCAACATATTTTTTACTTACATTTTTAACAAGATTAGACGCAGCATAGCTATGCTTTGCAACTAAAACAAGCCCTGTTGTGTCACGGTCTATTCTGTTTATAGCTCTGAATGAAAACGACTCATTTTTATTATTCAGGTAAAACGCTACTCCATTTGCAAGTGTGTCATCAATATGGCCATGAGTAGGATGTACCGGCATAAAGGCTGGCTTGTTAAGTACGATTATATGGTCGTCCTCGTAGCTTATATCAAGTGGAATATCAACTGGCAATATCTGATTATCATCCTGTGGCAAACGAATTGTTACTACATCTGATGTATATACAGTGTCAATCACCCTTAAAAGCTCGCCATTGCGTGAAATTCCAAGAGGTATCAGCTTTAAAGCAGTTATAAGCCTTACAGAGATATTACAGTAATTACGCAAAAACCACTTTGCCTGTGTGTTGTTGTAGCTGTCTGGTACAGTAAAATTCAAAACTACCTCTCTCATAGTCTTATCTTACTCCGTTATAAATAAGCAAAAACAACAACAGCTCTGCAATAAAAATTGCAGGTATTCCCAGCATAAATCTAAGCTTTCGTGTTTTATGGTGGATTATATGCATTGTTATGTACATTCCGACTGCACCACCTAACGCAGAAATAACAAACAGAGTTTTTTCGGTTATTCTCCATTTGTTATATACTGCTCGTACCTTATCTGTAACAGTAACAACTACTGCGACAATATTTATTATTAACAAATATATGATTATAATAGTTGAAAAACCCATTTCAATACTCCTTTACAATTAGTTTTTCTTTATTATAGCATACTTTACTTAAATTATAAAGAATATTGTTTTGTACAAAAAAAGCAACACCTGCACATGGCAGTGTTGCTTTTTTCTCAATTAAAAATTATCGTCATATTTTGATATATCTATCTCTGCTGTATCATAGATGAATTTTGTTCTTTTATTTCCGTCAGATGAATTATTTTTTCTGTTTCCTTTATATTTTTTACCTGTTTCATAAACACCAGCTTTTGCAAGCTTTCTGCTTCTGACTGAGCTTGAGATAAGATAAATCATAAGCATAATTGATGTTGCAACAAACACAATACCAAAAATCAAAAACAATATTGAATAATTGCTGTTTTCGTCAGAGGTGTTGTCTTTGATAAAGCTGAAGTCGCCTACTCCACCAACTGATGTTTTGTTGAAATTAAGTCTGATATCATTCCAATCTTCATTGCTGAGAGTAACCTTACCAGTACCATTGCTGTTATACATATCAACCATAGGTGTATCTGTATCTACAGACGCTGAATAGTCAGTTGCTCTTTCGAAATCATCAAATGACATACCATAGTTATAATCATAATAGTTATAATCTGAATAGTATGAATCATCATACGAATAGTAGTAGTCATCCGAATCATAATCTGAGCTATAATCTGTATCATCATAGCTGTCACTGCTATCATCACTATCGTCATCAGATATATCTTCATCAGGTACATCTGTATCAGATGAATTACCCGAATCATCATATTCTCCACCGTCATCAGGCTCCTGATATGAGTCATCCGGAATATCCTCTACAGGTGGTACATCATCTACAACAGGTGGTGATGGTGGTATCTCTCCTGTATCGCCAGTATCAGTTGTAAAATTATTGTCTGTTACAGGTGTATCAAACTCATCTGCATATACTGTTACAGCAGAAAAAGCACCCAGCATAGAAACAGCAAGCAATGCTGAAACAAGCTTTTTTCTAAAAATACTCATATTACAGCTCCATTCTAAAATACAAATAAATTCACATATAACATAACCACAACTATATTATCACAGCAATATAGTTTTTTCAACCCTATACAATAAATTAACAATTTACACATAGTTAAAGTAAAAAAGATGGTGCAGGTTTATCGCTTTTATTGTATATATGCTTATTATATCCATTTTACAAATCCTGTACTACTTTCAACGGCATTAACAGCCTCACCTAATTCCTTGTATTGTCCCATACCAGTATTGATTCTACCTTTATTTATCATATCTTCAAACCAGACAGCATAGCAATCCATTTTTATATCGTTACAAATTTCGTCGTCATCCTCGTAATCAGCCGTACCATTGAAAGTATCACTTGTACAAATAAAAACTCTGTACTCCTTTATACCATATCTGCATATTCCAACCTTTATATTTATATTCATCGACTATTATCATCGACTCTATATCTTTTATATTCGCAAAAACTCCTGAAAGTAAATTTATACAAGCTGTGTTGAAATATCCAGAGCTGTTTTTGCAAGATAGGTTGCACCTGCATTTGTAAGCTCTTCTTCACTGCCATAGCCATAAAGCACACCCATGCTGTCTATACCGATTTGTTTGCCACCGATTACATCGTGCTCTCTGTCGCCTACAATTATCACCTTTGACAAATCAGTAATATTACACTCATTCAGTGCGTAGCTTATAACATCTGCTTTAGCTGTGCGTGTACCGTCCATATTTGCACCTGCTATCAGCGTAAAATATTTTGCTATGTCTGAAAATTCTAATATTTGCTTTGCAAAAAACTCTGGCTTTGAGGTTGTAACTATAAGGGTTTTGCCTGATGTGTACAAATTTTCTAAGGTGGTTTTTATACCATCGTAAAGCTTTACCTCAAATACGCCCTTTTCTCTGTAATATTCACGGTAGTATTCAACTGCCTGCATGGCCTTCTCCGGAGAAAAATCATAAAACATTTCAAAGGATTTATGAAGTGGTGGACCAACAAATCTATAAAGAGATGCTCTGTCCTCTACCTTTATACCAAATTTTTCGAGTGCATAAACCACAGAGTTTACTATGCCTAAGCCTGATTCAACCAATGTTCCGTCAAGGTCAAATAAAATCACATCGTAGCTTCTCATTAATTTTTTCCTCCTAATAATTATGCTAATATCAGGCTTTTTTATCAGCCTGATATTAGCATTTGAAAACATAATTTATACTGTCATTTCTTCTAAAATCTGTGCAGATTTCTTTGAGCATAATATCACTATAACCACAGTAGCAGCTGCTAAAACAGCAAGCACTACAGGTATAAGCATAAATTCAGCAAGGAAGAAATACAACACTGCAAATACTACACCCACACCAATTGCAACTGCCATATGGAAGAATGTGCTCATATTGCCACGAAGTGCAGAAAGCTCATCGTCCCATACCAGCTTTGGATGCATAGAGTCAAATAGTATTCCCAGATAAACTGTAGCAACTACAGCTAAAGCAGAGCCAGTAATGCACGCCAGTGTAAGCCACAGGCTACTATCAATAGCCACACAACAAAGAATTACGCCGATTACAGTTGTTGGTATTGTAAACACAAGCGATGTTATAACCTTTGCATTTATCTGTGTTTTGTATGGCACAGGAATATATTTAAGCAAATCTGCGTGGTTGCCTTCTCTTGTGAAGGATGAGGCTGACAGACCACTCATTGCTGTAAGCAGACAGCTTAAAATCACAATAGCAAAGAAAACAAGTACATCTGGGCATTTTTGCTCGTTTACAAGTGTTTTTACAGAATCACTGCCAGTAAACAGAATTATCATACCACCTATTGGTAATATAAGTGTAGGGATAATGCAGTTTACTATATATGTAGGTGTACGCAAAAGTGTTTTTATATCTCTTAGCAGACATGCTGTAAACAAGCTGTATGTACGGTTGTTCTTTTTGTCAGCCTTTGCTATTCTTTTGCCTGCTGACAAAACAGCTGTAACACCATTCATATATAATACTGATGATACAGCATATAGCACTACCATCATAACAGCATGAACTGCTATAAACAGAAGCAGCAGCAATATACTGTGCTGACTGATAGCGTAGCATAAAATAGGCACTGTAAAGAATACGCACTTCATAATGCTCATAAATGCATTTGTGCCGTCTGCAAGGCTATAGATAAAGCCCTCGGCTGTGATATCCTCAAGCTGAAGAAGCGAAATTACGAATTTAGCCACAAACACAAGTCCACAAAGAGCAGAAACCATATTTACACTTTTAAAGGAATGTACTCTTTTTGCAAGACTCATAAAAATCATAGAGAATAATGCACAGTAGAACAATGGTAATATTGGTAAAAGTATTACACCGATTATTCCACTTATTACACCTATAACAGATACGCCCGAAGAAGCCATATAGCCTACAAGTATGCCTATAACAACAAGAAATTCCATTACACTTTCCTGCATATAGCCAACTATAAACTTTGACATACAGATTTCGTTAGGTTTAAACGGATATGGCAATAATCTTGAAAGGTCTGACGAGAAAAACAGCCAGCCACAGATTACATTAATACCAAATACTCCACCGAAAACACTGATAAAGTACATAATAAGCTGTGCAGCCTCTGTGCCGTCACCGTCAAGAATTATTACTGCGTCGGTAAGAATTTTTGTAAAATAGCCTACCAGTACACCACAGCCAATCATTATACCACTGCCAAGAATCATTATAGCTATTTTTAAAGCTCTGAATTTAAAAGGGTCGCTGTCGGCTGTGGTGTTTTTCAGCAAAGCCTTTGTAAGAAAATTAATACGATTTAAGCTTTTAGTCATTGCTATCACCTACTATATTCAGGTAGCTGTCTTCAAGTGATAAACCACCGTACTTTTTCTTCAGGTTTTCTACTGTATCAAAGCAAACTACCTTACCCTTACGGATAATGATAACCTTATCACAAAGCTCCTCGGCTGTATCCAGTACATGAGTTGAGAAAAATACGCAATTACCATTATCTGCGTGCTCTCGAATCATCTTTTTCAGTCTGTACGCAGACTGAGGGTCAAGACCTGTCATAGGCTCATCAAGAATCCACACAGGTGGGTTATGTATCAACGCACCGGTTACCATTATTTTTTGTCTTGTACCATGTGAGCAGGAATCCAGTCGATTTGGCAAAACATGCTCTATCTCGAAGCGTTTTGTCAGTCTTTCGATATTCTTCTCTCTTTCATCCTTGTCAATCTCGTAAACATCTGCTAAAAATTCAAGATACTCACGGCAGGTAAGCCTTAGCATAAAGTCTGGGTTATCGGCAGTATATCCAATACACTTTTTAGCATCTACTCCCTTACCTACCTTATTACCACACACGGTAATTTCTCCTGAGGTTGCCTGTAAAATACCTGTAAGGCATTTGATAACAGTTGTTTTACCAGCACCGTTATCACCAACAAAGCCGATAACCTCACCCTTGTTTGCGTAAAAGCTGATGTTATCTACAGCCTTGAAATCCTTACCATACACCTTGGTAAGCTTGTCCACTTTAATTAAATGCTCTCCCATTTTCCTTCCTCCCATTATACATTTAAATTTATTATTTCAAAAAACTCATCATAGCTATGAATTACATAATCGCACAGACTATGGCTTTCAACTCTGCGTTGTGGGTCATACAGGCAGGTTTTAATACCAGCATTTCTACCACCCTGCATATCAGAGGTTAATGAGTCTCCTAAAATTACCACCTTGCTTTTATCTGTAATACCAATCCTGTCAAAGATAAATTCAAAATATTCCTTTGCAGGCTTATTACAGCCTATATTTTCGGAAATAAAAATTCCGTGTACAGCCTTATCAAGTCCACTCACCTTGAACCTGTTGCGTGTTTTTGCAAGTGCGTTAGTAGTTATATATACCCTTGCTATTGCTATAAGCCTTTCAAGAAAATCAAGTGTACCGTCAAAAAGATAGCCACACTGCGAAAGATTATCTATATAGATGTCATTTACTTCATCTAAAGGGATTTCAACAGTTATGCTTACTCTATCGAAAAAGGTTTTAAAGCGTTGCACCTTCATTTCATCCCGTGTAATTTCGTTACACTCATATGAGATCCATGCCTTCTGATTTTCTTCGCTGTAAATTTCACTGTATTGTGGCTTCCATTCTATTCCAAGTGTAAGCAGAGTATTTTTTAACGACTCCTGCTCTCCCTTGTGAAAGTCAAAAAGAGTTTCATCGGCATCTACAAATACAGTTGTAAATTTACTCAAAGGACTTACCCTCCTCATTATATACATCTAATCTTGTAACATCTGAATCAACTGTGATATTATTTGCTTTTTCAAGTGCGTCTATAAGCAATCCAGGATTAATGTTAGTTACACTGCCTGCAGGTAGTGTAATTATAAAGCTTACATAATCCTCGCATTTTTCAAGTGTATATTCGCCTATATGTGGCTTTAAGTCGATTACCTTTGTACCTTTTTTGCTGAACTTTTCTATTTCTATGCTATCCTTTGCAAGCAATTCTCTGAACATAAAGAAAAGCTCTTCTGGTGTTGTATCGTCTGAGGTAAGCTTTATATCAAACTTACCAAAGGCTATTTTGCCAGGCTTCATTACAGGCTCGGTTATTTTGTAAACCTCTATACCATCAGGTAAACCTTTGTTGAGCTTTTCTATAACCTCACTGTATGGAATATCCTCAAGCAGACGCATATCCATTGCTTCCTTTTCTCCTCTGAAGCCAAGCGACAAAGGTAATGCAAAGGTAATAAACTGGTGTGGATTAAAGCCCTCTGTGTGCCATATTGGCAGTTTGCTGTGCTGTAATGCTCGTGTCATCACTCGGTTAAGGTCAAGGTGAGAAATATAGCGTGTTGCACCGTCCTTTTTAAACCATACTCTTACATTTTTCAACGCAGACACCACCTTTCCATTTG
The DNA here is from genome assembly GCA_036301785.1 of Acutalibacteraceae bacterium. Taxonomy (GTDB): domain Bacteria; phylum Bacillota; class Clostridia; order Oscillospirales; family Acutalibacteraceae; genus CAG-964. The sequence continues at coordinate 9,797 of JAXJDU010000025.1, forward strand.
TTTGCACCACAGTTACTGCACTTCTGACGGCAGTTGAATGTGGTTTCTGAATTATATGCCTTTTTA
>JAXJDU010000026.1:0-22011 GCA_036301785.1 Acutalibacteraceae bacterium
ATAAAATAGTTTGTAAGAGTGTAAAATTCAAGCTTGCTATAAAAGCAAGTAAGAGTTCGACACATTACATGTGTCCCTTATAAAAAATACTTTAAATCTGTACAAACTAACTGTAAATATTAAAATTTTATCATTGTGCTATAAAGCCATACAGAGTGCAACTCTGACCGATAAACTACAATTTATAAATCACCTCGTATAGGTAATACTAAAAAAGAGGTGATTATATGTGTCATAAAAATAATAAACCAACTCCCAAAAATAATAAAAGCAATGAAAAAACAGCCACCAATAACCAATGGGTAAGCACAGGGGTTAAAAATTCTGACAACAGAGAACGCCGTGATGGCCCTGGTGGAGAAAACGCCAAAAGCTGATAATAAGTATATTCTGAAAAGTCAGGCTGTACAGTGTACAGTCTGATTTTTTATGAAAATAAAGAGAGAATAAGCTGTTATATTATATAAGGTTATTATATGCTTTAAAAGGTCTTGAATATTACATATTTAAGGTATATAATTAATAGTGAAAATTTGTAAAGGAAAAGGATGATAAAAATGAAGTATGCAGTAGTGCTATGTGATGGTATGGCAGATACTCCTGTTGCACAGCTTGATAATAAAACACCTATGACAGTTGCAAATAAGCCTTGTATGAATGAGCTTGCTAAGTATAGTGAGGTTGGCTTGTTGAAAACAGTTGCTGAAGGCTTAAAGCCTGGCAGCGATGTTGCTAATCTTTCTGTTATGGGTTACGAGCCTGCTAAGTATTATTCAGGTCGTTCTCCACTCGAGGCTGCAAGTATCGGTATAGATTTAAAGGATACAGATGTAACATTGCGTTGTAATCTTGTTACACTTTCTGACGAAGCTGAGTATAGCGATAAAACAATTCTTGATTATTGTGCAGACGATATTTCTACAGCAGAGGCAAAAATTCTTGTAGAGTATATTGAGGAAAAGCTTGGTAATGATATTTTTAAGTTTTATCCAGGTGTAAGCTATCGTCATTGCTTAGTATGGGCTAACGGTAATCCACAGCCTGGTGTACTTACACCACCTCACGACATTACTGGTAACCCAATTAAGGAGTATATCCCTAAGGGTGATGATGTAGACGGTCTTTATGATTTGATGGTAAAAAGCTATGAGCTTTTAAAAGACCATCCTGTTAATATAGAGAGAATTAACCGTGGCAAAAAGCCTGCAAACTCAATATGGCTATGGGGAGAGGGTACAAAGCCACTTCTTGACAGCTTCGAGAAAAAGTATGGCGTAAAGGGCTCTGTAATTTCTGCTGTTGACCTTTTAAAGGGCATTGGTATATGTGCAGAGATGGCTACACCTGATGTAGAGGGTGCTACAGGCTATATAGACACTAATTTTGAGGGTAAGCTACAGGCTGCAATAGATGAGTATGAGCGTGGCCAGGACTTTGTGTATATCCATGTAGAAGCACCAGACGAGTGTGGTCACCGTGGAGAGATAGAAAACAAGGTTAAAGCCATTGAGCTTATAGACAGCAAAATTCTTGCACCACTTGTTGAATACTTTAATAAGTGTGGTGACGATTATAAAATTCTTATTTGCCCAGACCATCCAACACCACTTGCTATAAAAACACATACAAACAAGCCAGTACCTTATCTTGTTTACACAAGCAATAATAAGCAGGAAAACGGTATAGCTGTATTTGATGAAAAGGCTGCAGAGTCTACAGGCGTTTACAATGAAAACGGCTTTACTTTAATGGCAGAGTTTGTAAAAGCATAATTTATACTATAATATAAGCAAAAGAATCAACCCACTGCATAATATAGCTTGCAGTGGGTATTCTAAAATTTATTTATAATTATTCAGGAGTATTATAATGAAAGATAATTTACCATTGGAGATAGAAAGAAAATATCTGATAAAAACGCCTGATGTTTCAGTTTTAGAGCAACAGCCAGTCTATACTAAAATAGAAATGGAGCAAGCATACCTTAAAAGTGACGGCGAAAATTCGGGTATGCGTGTAAGAAAAAGTATTGTTAACGGTGAAAAGGTAACATATAAAAAAACATTTAAAAGAAACATCACAAGTGTTACACGAGTTGAAATTGAAGATGATATTTCTGAGGAAGCCTACAACGAATATTTAAAGGATATCGATGATGGCTCAACAGTAATTAAAAAGGTTCGCCATTGCTTTATGTATCAGGGTCAGTTTTTCGAGCTTGATATTTACCCTTTCTGGAATGACCGTGCTACACTGGAGCTTGAAATAAGCAGCGAAGAGCAGAAAATTACGCTGCCACCTTTTATAAGCCTTATAAAAGAGGTTACAGAGGATAAACGCTACACAAACCGTTCACTTTCGTATACTGTTTTTACAGAAGAGCTATAATATATTGGCTGTCTTTATAGAAAATAAAAATAATAATTATTATTAAAGTATATTGACTCGTACTATATATGGTGTTATAATTATATTAAAGAACAAGATATGGGAGGAATAATTATGACAAATATAGATGTAAAGGTAACAGGTGCACAGCTGGAGCAACCAGAGATAGATGTTTATGTAGCTCGTGCCAGAGAAAAGTTTAAGGGAAGAACAATAAAAGAGATTGATATAAAGGTAGACGGTGAATATGTGGATTTAAGCTATACCTTCGAGCCAGTGAAGTTTGACCGTATTCGCAGAATAACAGGCTATCTTGTTGGCACAACAGAACGCTTTAACAACGCTAAAAAGGCAGAGGTAGAAGACCGAGTAAAGCATGACCTTAACAGCACAATGGAGCAGATTTGATTTAAAAAACGCACAAATATAGTACGATGTGCTGTGTTTGTGCGTTTTTCTGTTTATCTGTAAAGAGATTAAGGCTGTTTAGCAAATACCTATTTGCATACTTTGCGTAAAAATAAGTATATTGGTAATGAAATTATAAAAATAATAAACCAAAGCTTTAGTGGTGCTTGAAAAATGCCTAGTATCGAAACATATACCATAAACCCTGATATAATATATATTGCGTATATAATTTTTCCTAAAATTATGTCTGTTTTTTCGCTGAATACAAAATAGTCATCTTTGTTTTCAGTGCTTTCTTTTTCGCTTTTCAGAGCATCACCTTCGTTTTCTATAGATTCCAACAGGCTGTCATCTAAATCTAATGTGCTGTGTTTGTAATTGTTTGTTGAATTAACAGGAGTAGAATCATAGGTATCATAATCATCATAATAATCATAATAGGTTGGATTATAGGTAGACGGGTCATAGGAGTCTGACTCTTCTTCAAAAACAGACTCAAATATTTTGTAATCTATATAGCTGTCAAATAAATCCTTTTTACCATTTCCGTTCCAGTCAAACATAATAAAACCTCCAGCATGAAAAAAACAATATGTAGCAAATAAAATTATTTATCCTGATTTTATTATATCGCTACAGCTGTACCATAATCAGTACAATAAATAAAACCAATAAAAAAGCAGCATAAAACGAAAAAAGCGTTACCCTATTGCTTTTCGGCAATACTGGTAACGCTTTCTTTTGATTAATTTTCAACCTGTAAATAATTTTCAGCTTAGCTACCTCATCAGCAGCTGATATCCGTGCGAAAAACTTATATTAACCCTGATTATAAATGTGTGTCCTCTTTAAAATATACCTTCGTAATCTCAAATAAAAATACCATAAATAATAGAGCAGATACAATATACTACTGTTTCCGATTCTGTAGTAATTTATATCTTAATGTATAATTTTTGCACATCACCACCATATTCAAAAATAACAATAAGTATTTTACCATTTTTTTGATAAAAGCACAATGCTTTTTACTTGTATTTACTGTAAAATTTAATTGCGATTTTGAAAACTCGGATGTTTAAATTACCGATTTTTTGCTGCAGGATATAATAAACAGTATGAATAACAGGATGTTGTGAATAATATAATCGAAAATCAATGCGTGAATCAGCTTTGTTAAAATTGTACAAAAAATGTAGAGTTTTAATTAAAATTTGCTTGCTTTTGCGTTAGTGATATGATACAATTTGTGTATTGGAAAAATGTAGATGTTTATTTAAAGTTTACATACAAAATTAAACACTCTGCATAATCTGGTAGAAAATAATAAAATTGAATAAGGTGAAAAAATGAGTAATTGGGTAAACAAATCGATTTTTTATCATATATATCCACTTGGCTTCTGTGGTGCACCCGAATATAACGATGGTGCTACTGTATACAGGCTTGATAAAATAAATGGTTGGATAACACATTTAAAGGAGCTTAATGTCAACGCAATTTATTTTGGCCCTGTTTTTGAGTCTACAAAGCACGGTTATGATACAAAGGATTATTATAAAATAGATTGCAGACTTGGCAGTAATGAGTCATTCAAAAAAATATGTGATACCTTGCATAAAAATGGAATTAAGATTGTACTTGATGGTGTATTTAACCATGTTGGCAGAGATTTTTGGGCGTTCAGAGATGTGCAGCAAAAGAGAGAAAGCTCAGAATATTGTGGCTGGTTTCATAATCTGAATTTTGGTGGCAACAGCCCTATGGGAGATCCGTTCTGGTATGAGGGCTGGAGTGGTCACTATGACCTTGTAAAGCTGAATTTGCAGAATCCACAGGTAGTTGAGCATTTGCTTGGTGCTGTAGGTATGTGGATTGATGAGTTTGGCATTGACGGCTTGCGTTTAGATGCAGCCGACTGTGTAGACCTGGGGTTTTTCAGACAGCTTAAGGACTTCTGCAAAAGTAAAAACCCTGATTTCTGGCTGATGGGCGAAATCATACACGGTGACTATAATCGCTGGGCTAATAAGGATACACTTGATTCTGTAACAAACTACGAATGCTATAAGGGTATTTATTCTTCGCATAATGACCATAACTATTTTGAAATTGCACATTCCCTGCAAAGACAATTCCAGCAGGGTGGTATATATCAGAATCTATGTTTGTACAGCTTCCTTGATAATCATGATGTTAACAGAATTGCAAGTAATATAAGAGATAAAAACCATCTGAATAATGCCTATACAGTAATGTACTGTATGCCGGGTGTTCCTTCAATTTATTATGGCAGTGAATGGGCAGTTGAAGGCAGCAGAAGCAACAACAGTGACTCTGCACTGCGACCAGAGCTTAATATTGGTCAGATAGATAACGCAAATGAACAGCTTAACGACCATTTAAAAAAGCTTGGCAGAATTCGTTTAGCTCTTGAAGCATTGCAGTTTGGTAATTATAAAAACGAATGTATAAGAAATGAACAGCTTGTATTTTCAAGAAGCTTTAATAATCAGTTTGTATATGTAGCACTTAACCTGAACGCTGGTAAGCAGACAGTTGAATTTAACACTGCTGGTGGATTTTCTAAGCTTACTGATGCGTTAACAGGCGAAAGCTTTGATAATACCGGCTATGTAAGAATTGATGTTGAGGGTAACAGTGCAAGGATTCTGGTTATGAATAACGGCGACTTTGTACTTGATACTGAGTCAGCTCCGGAGGTAATAATGCCAGAGGAGATAATTACAGAGGTTGAAATGCCAGAGCCAGTATTTACAGAGACTGAAAAGGATGAGAATTTGGATGATGAAATCGATGTAATCACTATTGAAGTACCAGATGACTGTGTTGGAAAGTGTGTACTGCAGACTATTACTCAGCCAGAGGTTAAACAGCCAGTGATTGAAGAGCCATCAGAAGAAACTGACAATGACTATATTCCTGTTATAGAGGTTGCTATGCCACTTGAGCAGGTTACACCAGGCAGATACCGTCATTACAAGGGTAATGAGTATGAGGTGGTGTATGTAGCAAAGCATAGCGAAACACTTCAGGATTTGGTAATCTACTTTGATGTTAACACTCACCAGTATTGGGCAAGACCATACGATATGTTTATTGAGCTTGTAGAGAAGGACGGTAAATTTATACGCAGATTTGACAAGCTGAGTTAAATAATAAATAAAATAACGGCACACCTGCTTTTTGATAAGTGGGTGTGCCGATGTTCTTTATAGGGGTTATTTATGCTTATATTATGGCAAGATTAGCTGTGTTTTATGGTTGCATTTTGGCTTGAAAAATGTTACAATGTAATTCATAATGCAGTAATTGCGTATTGCTCAAAGGTGGGGTAAATATGGTAAAAAGTATGACAGGCTACGGTGGTAGCCGACAGATAATTAACAACAGAGAAATTTCTGTGGAAATCCGTTCAGTTAACCACAGATATTTCGAGCTTAATTGCAGAACACCACGAGAAATGGGATTTCTTGAGGAGAAAATCAAGTCTGTAGTAAAGCAGAGAGTTTTCAGAGGCAAGGTGGATATATTTGTAAATATAGGTGTCGATGAAACAGAGCAGGCAGTTGTAACAATCAATCATAGTCTTGCTGCCGGCTATGTAGCTGCTTTGCGAGAGCTTGCTGTTAAATATGATTTAAGCGACGATATTTCTGTTTCATCTGTTGCAAGATACGGTGATATTTTTAAGGTTACAAAGCCTGTTGCTGATGAAGACGAAGTGTGGCAGAGCGTAAAGCTTGTTTTAGATGAGGCTGTTGACAACTTTGTTCAGATGCGTCAGCAAGAGGGTGAAAAGCTGTATGCAGATGTAATGAGCAGATGTAAAACAATTCTAGGTCTTGTAGAAAAGGTAGAGGAGCGTTCTCCTCAGACTGTTACTGAATACAGAAATAAGCTTACCGAAAGAATGAACGAGATTCTCTCTAATGTTGCAGTTGATGAGCAGAGAATCATTACAGAGGCAGCAATCTTTGCAGATAAGGTTGCCGTTGCAGAAGAAACAGTAAGATTAAGAAGCCACTTTGAGCAATTCGAAAATATACTTAATGCTGAAGGCTCAGTGGGAAGAAAGATTGATTTTATTCTTCAGGAGATGAACCGAGAGGCTAACACAATCGGCTCAAAGGTGCAGGACGCACAGCTTGCACATATTGTAGTTGACATAAAAGCAGAGCTTGAAAAAATAAGAGAGCAGATTCAGAATATAGAATAAAGAATAAAAAATAAAGAGGTTTTTTATGCAGCTTATTAATATAGGATTCGGCAATTTTGTTTCGGCAGAAAAGGTTATTGCAGTTGTTGCACCTGATTCTGCACCGATAAAAAGAATCATACAGGACGCAAAAGAGCAGGGCATGCTGATAGATGCAACCTATGGCAGAAAAACACGCTCTGTAATAATTGCAGAAAGTGAGCATATAATTCTTTCAGCTATCAATCCCGAAAGCTTGGGTAACAGAGCTGTAATTGAGGAGGTTGATGACAATGAGTAAGGGAAAAATACTGGTAATATCAGGCCCGTCTGGTGTAGGTAAGGGTACAGTTGTAAAGGAGCTGTTAAAGGATTCAGATGAATTTGCAGTTTCAATTTCTGCTACAACACGCCAGCCACGAGAAGGCGAGATAGACGGCGTAAACTACTTTTTTATGACAAAGGAGCAGTTTATGTCTAAAATAGAAAACGACCAGATGCTTGAATATGCAGAGTATTGTGGTAATTATTATGGCACACCAAGAGAATATGTAGAAAATACCATCGAAGCCGGTAAGAATATTATTCTTGAAATAGAAGTACAGGGTGCTATGAATGTTAAAAAAGCTTTGCCACAGGCTATAACAATGTTTATTATGCCAGATAAGTGGGATACTCTTGAGCATAGACTGCTTAAAAGAGGTAGCGAAACAGACGAGGTTATAAAAAAGCGTCTTGAGGTAGCTATAACAGAAATGAATGTGGCAGATAAATATGATTACATAGTTGTTAACGGAGAGCTACAGAAATGTGTTGACGATGTTAAAGCTATTATAAATGTTGAAAATATGAAAACAGAAGATAATTTAGAGTTTATTAAAGGAGTGCTTAATGATGCAAATGCGTAGACCTTCAGTAGATGATATGCTACAAAACAAAATTACAAGATATTCACTGGTTATTGCAGTGGCTAAAAGAGCAAGAGAGATTTCTGCACAGAATGCAGAAATGGGTATTGTTGTAGATGAAAAGCCTGTACTTGCAGCTATCAAGGATTTTGAACACCACAAGTATGCAATTCTTGAGCCAGATATCAACGACTAATTTATGCTTCAGAATTCTCAGCTTGAAAATTCTCAGAATGTTGCCACAGCTACAAAGGCTATGCTTGCCGGTGTAGCTGTAGAAAAGGCAACATACAGCTTTGACCGTATATTTGAATATATTATTCCCCCACAGCTTTCAGCAGAGGTTATTGCCGGGTGCAGGGTTATTGTACCGTTTGGAAGAGGTAACAGCCAGCGTCAGGCTATGGTTATATATACAAAGCCTTTCAGTGGAGATATAGCTTCATATAAAACGGTTTTGAAGCTGCTTGACAAAGAGCCGATTTTGTCAGGCGAAATGCTGAGTATGGCAGAATTTATGAAAAACAGATATTACTGCACACTATACGATTGTATTAATGTAATGCTGCCCGTAGGTATAAATTACAAGATAAATGCAATGTACAGTATCAACAAGGAATACGACTGTAACAGTAACTTTCTTGATGAGGCTGAGCAGCAGGTGTATGATTATCTGTCAAACAAAAATAATCCCGTAAGCAAGACTGTTATTTTAAAGGATTTAGGTCTTGACAGCAACAACCCGATATTGCATACAATGGCTTTGATGGGTGTGCTTGATAAGCAGGACGAAGCGTCAAGACGAGTAGGCGATAAATCTCAGAAAATGATACGCATTACGGGAGAAAACACAAGCAGCAAGCTTACTCCAAAGCAGGCCGAGGTGTATCAGGTGCTTAATGTAGCCTACGCACTGTCGGTAAAGGAGCTTTGTTATTTTACCGGCTGTACACAGTCGGTTGCCGATGCCTTAGTTAAAAAGGGAATGGCTGAATATTTTGAAACAGAGGTTTTCAGAACTCCTGCAGTATACCGGAATACAAAAGGTTCAGATAGCGAGATTAAGCTTACTCTTGAACAGCAAATGGCTTATGACGACCTGACAAACAGATACAAATCTGGCAAGGCTCAGGTGTCGTTGCTTTATGGTGTAACAGGCTCGGGTAAGACCTCTGTTTTTATGCGATTAATAGATACTGCACTAAAGGACAATAAGGGTGTTATAGTAATGGTACCTGAAATTGCTCTTACACCACAGCTTGTTAATTTATTTACCATAAGATATGGCCAAAATGTGGCAATATTCCACAGTGGTCTTTCAGCAGGAGAGCGACTTGACGAATGGAAGCGTGTGAAAAATGGCTATGCAAAAATTGCCGTTGGCACACGCAGTGCTGTATTTGCTCCGTTTGATGATATCGGTCTGATTATTATGGACGAGGAGCAGGAGTATACCTATAAGTCAGAGTCAAACCCTCGTTTTCATGCAAGAGATATTGCAAAATACCGTTGCAACAAGCATAACTGCTTGTTGCTGTTAGCGTCTGCAACACCGTCAATAGAAAGCTTTTATAACTGTCAGAAGGGCAGATATTCTATAAATAAGCTTACAACACGATACGGCAACGCAAGGCTGCCAAAGGTTATTATTGCAGACATGAACGAGGAGCAGCTAAAGGGTAACTACAGTGGTGTAGGTAGTGTGCTTCTGAATGCGATTGAAAAAAATCTGCAAAAGGGAAGACAATCTATAATTTTGCTTAATCGCAGGGGATATAATACCTTTGTATCATGCAAAAGCTGTAACGAGGTTGTGTCGTGTCCTAACTGTTCAATTTCACTTACCTATCATTCAGATAACAACAGGCTGATGTGCCACTATTGTGGTTATTCAGAGCCACTCGAGCAGCAATGTCCAGTATGCAAAAGCTATGGTTTAAGATTTTCCGGACTAGGCACACAAAGGGCAGAGCAAACCTTGATGGATGCATTCCCGAATGCAAGAATATTAAGGCTTGACGCTGACTCTACAATAGCAAAGTTTTCACACGAAAAAAAGCTTAGCGATTTTGCTGATGGTAAGTATGATATCATGATAGGCACACAGATGGTAGCAAAGGGCTTGAACTTCCCTAATGTTACATTAGTTGGTGTTTTATCTGCTGACCAGATGTTGTATTCTGACGATTACAGAAGCTACGAAAGAGCGTTTTCGCTTCTTACACAGGTTGTAGGAAGGTCTGGCAGAGGTGACCTTGAGGGTAGTGCTATAATACAAACCTATACGCCCGATAACCCTACGATTTTGCTTGCTGCAAAGCAGGATTACGACAGCTTCTATAAAAACGAGATACTGTTGCGTAAGGCTATGCTGTATCCACCTTTTTCGGATATTTGCATGGTAGGCTTTGTAGGTGAAAACGAGCAGAAAACTGAAAGTTCTGCAAAGGAGTTTACAAGTCTGTTAATCGAAAGAGTAAGGGCAGAATATTCAAATATTCCGTTAAGAGTGCTTGGTTATTCGGCTGCTTCTATAAATAGAATCAATAATAAATATAGATATAAATGTGTTATGAAATTCAGAAACAGTGCTGACTTCAGAAAAATGCTTTCGCAGCTTTTGATTGATTTCAGCAAGGATAAGAAATTTCAGGGTGTTACGGTTTATGTTGATGTAAACCCAGACACTATTTTGTGATAAAAAATTGTAGTTTAGGTGTGAGCTAACGCTCACACCTGAGGAGAAAAAAGCGTAAAGTTTAGGTCCAGCCTTTTCAAAGGCTGGTGGGGTGCAGGGGCAAAGCCCCTGCCAAACTACAATTTGTTAAAAATATTAAGGAGGTAATTACCATGGCGATAAGAAATATTGTTACCGAGGGTGACAGCGTGCTTGCTAAAAAATGCCATCAGATAGTTAAATTTGATGACAGACTTGCAATGCTTATTGATGATATGAAAGAAACACTTGAACAGGCTAATGGTGTAGGCCTGGCAGCACCTCAGGTGGGTGTTTTGCGTAGAGTTGTTGTAATAAATATTCCAGAGCTTGATGTTGAATTGGAACTTGTAAACCCAGAGATAATCGAGCAAAGTGGAGTACAGGAAGAAATGGAAGGCTGTTTATCTTGCCCTAATGAATGGGGTATTACCAGCAGACCAATGTTTGTAACTGTTAAGGCTTACGACAGAAATGGCGAAGAATTTACAGTAAAGGGTGAGGGCTTGCTTGCTCGTTGCTTATGTCACGAGCTTGACCACCTTGACGGTGTGCTGTTTAAAGAGCGTACTATCAGAATGTTAGATGAGTCTGACTTTGCTTTAGGAGATTAAGTATGAATGTTGTATATATGGGCACACCAGAATTTGCTGTGCCACCACTTGATGCTATTATTAAAGCAGGACATAATGTAACAGGTGTTTTTACTCAGCCAGATAAGCCAAAGGGCAGAGGTTACACACTTACACCACCACCTGTAAAGATAAGAGCAACAGAAAGTGATATTCCTGTATTTCAGCCAAATTCAATGAAAGACGGTGAAGCACTGAAAATCCTTAAAGAATTGAATCCAGATGTAATTGTTGTAGTTGCTTATGGTAAAATTCTGCCTAAGGATATTCTTGATTTGCCAGAGTATGGCTGTGTAAATGTACATGCATCACTGTTGCCTAAATACCGTGGTGCAGGCCCTATTCAGTGGTGTGTGCTTGACGGAGAAAAAGAAACTGGTGTAACCACAATGAAAATGGCAGAGGGTCTGGATACAGGCGATATGCTTTTGAAGTCATCTACATTAATAGGTGAAAACGAAACAGCAGGCGAGCTGCACGACAGACTTTCAGTTATGGGTGCAGAATTAATTGTAGAAACTTTAACTGCATTGGAAAATAATACAGTTACACCTCAGAAGCAGGACGATAGCCTGTCAAACTATGCTCCAATGCTTACAAAGGAGCTTTGTAAAATAGATTGGAATAAAACAGCACAGGAAATTCATAACCAGGTGCGTGGATTAAACCCATGGCCAGTTGCTATAGCTGAAGTTAATGGTAAAAAAGTGAAAATCTTTTCTACCACAGTCAGCAATAAATCAGGCAAAGCAGGCAATGTGCTTAGCGTAAGCCCACTTACAGTTGCTTGTGCAGATGGCTCTGTAATTATTAATGAGCTACAGCTGGAGGGTAAAAAGCGTATGTGTTCAGATGATTTTGTGCGTGGCTACAGAATTACAACAGATACAGCTTTTGAGTAATTAGATATAAAAGAGTAATTAAATATAAAATAAGTTAGGAATTACGGTATGAAAAATCCCAGAAAGGTTGCACTTGAAATTCTGCTGAAGGTAGAGCAGCAAGGTGCTTACTCAAATATAGAACTGAATAACAGCTTAAAGGAAGCCGAGCTTACCGGTAAAGACGCAGGCTTCTGCTCGGCACTTGTATATGGCGTGCTTGAGCGTAAAATACTGATTGACTATATAATTCGCCAGTATACAACTATTCGCCTTAAAAAGATTGAAATTCCGGTTTTAAATATTTTAAGACTCGGCTTTTTACAGCTTCTGTTTATGGATAAGGTACCACAAAGTGCTGCTGTAAACGAGAGTGTAAAGCTTGCCAAAGGTATGAAGCTTCAAAAGGCATCGGGCTTTATTAATGCAGTAATGCGTAATTTTATAAGGTCAGAGTGTAAATATAAGCTACCGGATAAGGCGAATAAGGTTGATTATTATTCTGTTTTATATTCTACACCTAAAGAAATAGTAAGCCTGTGGCTTAAAGCCTATGGTGAAGAAAATACCGTGAAAATTTTAGAGAATCAAACTGGTAGACCACCTATAACAGTAAGGGTTAATACCCTTAAAACAACTGCCGAAAAACTGAAAAAATCCTTTGAAGAAAGTGGCATAAAAGCTGAGTATACAGGTATAGAAAATGCCCTTTTTGTAAGCTCAACAGGTGCAATAGAAAGCACACCACAGTACCGAGAGGGTCTTTTCCATGTTCAGGACCTTGCTTCACAGCTGTGCTGTAGTGTATTGGCACCAGAGAAAGATATGCTTGTATACGATTTTTGCTCGGCACCGGGTGGTAAGGCGTTTACAATGGCACAGCTTATGCAGAATAAGGGAGAGCTGAGAGCCTTTGATATGTATGAGCATAAGGTAAAGCTTATAAATAATGGTGCATATAGATTAGGTGTAAAAAATATTAAGGCTGGTCTTAGAAATGCACTAAGCACTGATAGCCTGCCTTTAGCAGACAGAGTGCTTTGCGATGTGCCTTGTTCGGGATTAGGTATTATAAGGCGTAAGCCAGAGATTAAATATAAAGAGGACTTAGGTCTGGCAGAGTTGCCACAGCTACAGTACGATATACTTTGTAACTGTTCAAAATATGTAAAATCTGGTGGTATGCTGGTGTATTCAACCTGTACACTGAATCCTGCTGAAAACGAAGAGAATGTAAAAAAATTCTTAACAGAACATTCAGAATTTCAACCCTTGAAGATTGAATTAAAAGATGATATAATAAACTTTATAAGCTTTAATGAGAACAGCGTTACATTGTTGCCAGACAACAACGGCAGTGACGGATTTTTTATAAGCTTGTTTGTTAAAAGCTGATTTTGATAAAAAGATGATTACAGAAAGGGGTATGCCTGTGTTGGAGCTTAAGGATATAAAATCATTTACAGCTCAGGAGCTTAGTCAGGAGATTAAAGCATTGGGCTTACCTGCTTTCAGAGCAGATCAGATTTTTAAATGGTTGCACGAGAAAAGCGTTACTTCATTTGATGAAATGCTTAACCTGCCAAAAAATATAAGAGAAAAATTATCTGAATTATATTACATCTCTGTAGCAACTATTGAAAAAAAGCAAATTTCTTGTTATGATGGTACAATAAAATATTTGTTCAAGCTGTACGATGGGGAGTTTATAGAGTCTGTTCTTATGAATTACCATCACGGATATACATTATGTATATCAACACAGGTTGGCTGCAAAATGGGCTGTACATTCTGTGCTACAGGTAAAAGTGGTTTTTCAAGAAATCTTACACCATCAGAAATGCTTGCACAGATACAGTCAGCACAGGTGGATAATAACATAAGAATTTCAAACATTGTTCTTATGGGTATGGGTGAGCCTTTAGATAACTTTAATAATGTTATAAAGTTTTTATCTTTAGTTTCTTCAGATAAGGGCATTAACATTGGTATGAGGCACATAACACTTTCAACCTGTGGTGTAGTACCAAAAATGTATGAGCTTGCAAAGCTGAAGCTTCAGATTACCTTGTCGGTGTCGTTACACGCACCAAATGACGAAATACGAAGCCGTACAATGCCTATAAATAATAAGTATGGTGTAAACGAGCTTATTAAGGCTTGCAGAGATTATGCCAGAATAACAAACAGAAGAATAACCTTTGAATACGCTATGATTGATGGTGTAAACGATAGCGATGAGTGTGCAAAAGAGCTTGCACAGCTTGTAAAAGGTATGCTATGCCATGTAAATCTTATTCCTGTGAATAGTGTTAATGGTACAGCATATCAGAAAAGTAAAAAGAAAAGACTTGTTGAATTCAGCAACATACTAGAGAAAAACGGTGTTCCTTCTACAATAAGAAGAACACTTGGTTCAGATATTGATGCTTCTTGTGGACAGCTCAAAAGAAAAAAGCTTAGCGAGTAAGCAGATAAAAATAAAGTAAAGGAGGTAATCGGAATGCAGCTTTATACACTTACAGACATTGGTCTTGTACGCTCAAGCAATCAGGACGCTGTTGACGGTGGAATAATACATGACCATAATGCAATGTGGGCAGTGTTATGTGACGGTATGGGTGGTGCAAATGGTGGTAATGTTGCAAGTCAGACTGCTGTTGAAATTGCAAAAGACGATATAGGCTTTTTCGATTTTTACGGTGGAGAGTACCAGTCCGAGAGCTTCCTTAAAGAAATAGTATATAAGGCTAACAGCACTGTGTATCATAAGCAGTTGAAAAATCCTGAATTATCAGGAATGGGCACCACAATGGAGCTTGTTTTTGTTTATAATAAAAAGGCTATGATAACACATGTGGGAGATAGCAGAGTATATCTGATACACAACAACGAGATTACCCAGCTTACTGTTGACCATTCGGTTGTACAGGAGCTTGTTGACAGGGGAAAGCTGACACCACAGCAGGCAATGGTTCATCCACATAAGAACTTTATTACACGAGCTGTAGGTGTGCACCCATATATAGATGTAGATTACATAGAAGCACCGTTTGAAGAGGATGATGTAATTATTATGTGTTCAGACGGATTGTCTAATTATATAACAGATGATGGTTTATTGGGATTTGCCGATAAATATAAAGCAGATGACCTTACCAATAAATTGATAGAGCACGCAAAGCAACTTGGTGGTAAAGATAATATTACTGTGGCTGTACTGTATGCAAAATAATATTTGGGAGTGAGAGATTTTTATGGATAAGTATGTAGGTAAAAAATTAGACGGAAGATACGAAATCCAGGAGCTTATTGGCGTTGGCGGTATGGCAACGGTTTATAAGGCTAAGGATATAAAAAACAACAGAACAGTTGCTATTAAAATTCTGAAGGATGAATTTTCAAGCAACGGTGAATTTATCAGACGATTCAAGAATGAGTCAAAGGCTATTGCTGTATTGTCACATCCTAATATTGTTAAGGTGTACGATGTAAGCTTTGGCGATGTTATGCAGTATATCGTTATGGAATATATTAACGGTATTACACTGAAGGAATATATTGAACAGCAGGAAAAATCAATCGATTGGAAAATGGCTGTTTACTTTACAAGTCAGATTCTTAAGGCTATGCAGCACGCACACGAAAAGGGTATTGTACACAGAGATGTAAAGCCACAGAATATGATGCTGCTTAAGGATGGTACAATAAAGGTAACAGATTTTGGTATTGCAAGATTTTCAAATACTGAAACCCGTACCATGACAGATAAGGCTATCGGCTCTGTTCATTATATTGCACCAGAGCAGGCAAGAGGTGAGCGTACAGACGGTAAAAGTGATGTATACTCTATTGGTGTAATGCTGTACGAAATGCTTACAGGTCAGCTGCCATTCCAGGCAGACAGTGCTGTTTCTGTTGCAATAATGCAGCTTCAGTCAAATCCAAAGCCACCAAGAGAAATTAACCCTGACATTCCACAGGGTCTTGAGGAAATCACTCTCAGAGCAATGCGTAAAGAGCCTGTACAGCGTTATCAGTCAGCAGAGCAAATGCTGAAGGATTTACAGAAGGTTACTAAAAAGCCTGATATATTATTTAATTACGAGTATCCTGAGGATGATACAGCTGAAAGCTCAGACGGAAAGGATAAAACTGACAAGTATGTAGATGAAGCAGAAAAAAGACGCTCACCTGTATATAACATAATTATGGGTGCGTTAGCTGCGTTTGTGCTTTGTGCTATATTGTTCGGCTCACTTGCACTTCTGCATTCATGTGAGTCTACAAATACAGTTGCTATAGATGTACCTAACTTTATAGGTAAAAATTATATAGAGATAAAGGACAACCCAAGCTATAACTTTAAGTGGGATGTTATCAATGTATACGACGCTAATAAGCCAGAGGGCGAAATAATGAAGCAGGAGCCAGAGGCTAACTCTAAGAAGGTAAAAGAGGGTGCTGTTATTACTCTTACAGTTAACAGCTCAGATACTCTGATAAAGGTACCTTATGTTGCAGGTGACCCAGAAGAGGCTGCTGTAGCAAAGATAAAAGCAAAGGGTCTTACACCAGAGATTATTTATATCGAAGATGCAGATACAGCTGAGGACCTTGTAAGAGATACTACACCAAAGGCTGGCAGTGACATTGCAGTTGTTGAAAAGGTTAAGGTTTTCATAAAGAAGACAAAGCAGGTTACAACTGTACAGGTGCCTGACCTTGCTGGTAAGTCAAGAGATGAGGCTTCAGAGATTATCGCTTCTGCTGGTCTGATATTTGACTATGACTATAACAACGAAGTAGACATGACAGCAGAGTCAGTAATCGGTCAAAGCCCACTTAAGGGTAGTGTAGTAGAGCTTGGCTCAACTGTTAAGGCATATGTTGCAAAGGGTGTAGACAAGTATAAGATTTACAACATGACAATTCCACTGCCTACAAATGCTACATCAGAGTGTGTAGTAAGAGTAACTGTTGACGGTGTTCTTGATGAGGCATCAAGTGGTACAATGATTCCTGCTTCTGTAGGTACATTGACATTCACAGTTAAGGGTAAGAGCACTTCTGTAGTTTATGTAGAGGTTGACGGTCAGATCTGGAGAAAGTACGATATCGACTTCATCAACGAGAAGAATACTCTTACAAAGGGTTACTACATTCCTTCTGTAAATACAGAAACTCCAACAGACGCTCCTGAAGAGGAGGATACAGAAACTCCAACAGAGGCTCCTGAAGAGGATACAGATACAGAGGAGCCAACAGAGGTTGAAGTAACAGAATAATTGTTCTGAAAATTAAATAATAAAAATAAAGCTCTCAGAGTGAAGTCGCATGACTTATTCTGAGAGCTTTTTCTTTAGTGTTATGCTGTTTCTTTTCTGATAGTAATACATCTTTACAGTATGTTTCCCCCTTTATTTGTAATCTGTTTTTAAAAAACATCAGCCTTGCTGTAGTGTGTAATTTATCGGAGGAAAATCTGCCTGAAAAATTTTATCTGTTGTTCATAACAGAAATAATATAAACGAGGTTCTGTATTAATCAACAGGGTGTTCAGACTTAGTCTGGTTGAGCTTTTTTATGTTTTACCGTTCACCGTCAAAAAACTACCGATGACCGGCAAATTGCTGACAAACAAAATTTAATGTGTATAATGATAATCAAGGAGGAGAGATAATGAAATTCAAGATTTTCATTGACAAAGAAAAAGAAGAAGAAATTGTAGCAACTGTCCACAAAAGAACAAAGCTTATCAACGAAATAGAAAGCCTTGTTATGAATGAAAATACTGCAGATGAAATTACAGGCTATGATGAAGACGGAATCACGATACTTAAATTAGAAAAGATAGAAGCCTTTTTCATCGAAAACAGCAAAACCTATGCAGTATGTACAAACAAAAGACGCTACAGAATAAAAAGTCCTTTATATGAGCTGGAAAAGATTTTGCCAACTAATTTTGAAAAGATCAACAAATCAAACATAGCAAATATGAAGCACATTGTACGCTTTAAAACATTACTTAACGGAGCTGTTGATGCCGAATTTAAAAGTGGCTTTACAGATTATATTTCACGCAGATGCTTTGCAGAATTGAAAAGGAGATATTTATTATGAAAAAGTTTTGGTTAGAATTTGTTAAAAGAGGTGCCCTGTTTTCTTGGGCAGGTCCTACAATAGTATGTATTGTATGGGCTTGTCTGAATGTAGCTGGTGTTGTAAAGACCTTAGATGTAGCCACCGTAATACTTGGTATTATGACAAGTATAGTTATGGTTTTTGTGGTAGCAGGTATTACTGCAATTCATCAGCTGGAGCAGCTGCCTAAGGGAATGGCTGCACTTATTCAGATGTCTGTTATCTATGTTGATTATCTGGTAATCTATCTGATAAATGGCTGGATGCCTTTAAACGCCGTTGGTATTTTTACTGCAGTTTTTGTAGCTTGCTTTGCAATAATCTGGGGTATTATATATCTTACAACAAGAAAAGCAGTTGAAAAGCTTAATACGAAAATCAACAAATAAAAATATATTTTATTCACTGCAGGCTTTGTTTTTTTACACGCTTGCAGTGATTTTTGTTATATAGGTAAAGTTTGTAAAAACTATATTATCACAATGTGTTTAACCTGTTTTTTCTATTGACTTTTGCAGTGATAATGCTATAATAATTTTGTAAAGTATATTGATGTTTCAGGGCGAGGTGCAAGTCCTCACCGGTGGTAAAGCCCACGAGCGAAAGCTGATTTGGTGTAATTCCAAAGCCGACGGTATAGTCCGGATGACAGAAGCATAATATAGCTGTAGTAATATTTTAGCTGATTTCAGATTATATATTTTGAATTCGGCTTGGTTTTTCTATGTTATTTTACAGCTGTTTTATAAATGTTTACCTAGTCACAATGCCCGCTGGGTGTTGTGGCTTTTTATTTTTGGCAGGTGATTATTATGCAGAATTTCACACAGAAGGATTACTTTTATATGCAGTGGGCATTAGACCTTGCAGAAAAGGCAAAAGGCTTTACCTCTCCTAACCCTATGGTTGGTGCTGTAATAGTAAAGGATGACAGAGTTATAGGTGAGGGATATCATCACAAATGTGGAGAGGCACACGCAGAGGTTGACGCTTTTAATAACGCAACAGAGTCTGTTGAGGGTGCTACAATGTATGTAACTCTTGAGCCTTGCAGTCATACAGGTAAAACACCACCATGTGCCGACAGAATTATAAAAGAGAAAATAGCAAGGGTAGTAGTTGGTGCTACAGACCCGAATCCTCTTGTAAGTGGCAGAGGAATTAAAAAAATGCAGGACGCCGGCATAGATGTAAGCTATGGCTTGCTTGCTGACAAAAGCATACAGCTTAACGAGGTTTTTATGAAATATATTGTTGATAAAAAGCCTTTTGTTGTATATAAATCAGCCACAACGCTTGACGGTAAAATTGCAACTGCAACTGGTGAAAGCCAGTGGATTTCTAATGAAAAATCAAGAGCAGAGGTGCATATGCTAAGACATTATCTTAGTGGCATAATGGTGGGAATAAATACCGTTATAGCAGATGACCCTAAGCTTAACTGCAGAGCAGATGGCTGTACATCTCCTGTGAGAATAGTAGTTGATTCTTCATTGAAAATACCAGTTGAGTCAAATATAATCCAGACTGCCGACAAATACCAGACAATAATAGCTACATTACAGGATAGCACCTGTACAAAGGCTGATATGCTGAAGCAAATGGGTGCACAGGTTATAACAGTTAATGAAAAGGACGCAAGGGTAGACCTTAACCATCTTATGGAGATTCTTGGAGAAATGGGAATTGACAGCATATTGCTTGAGGGTGGTGGCACACTTACCTACAGTGCTTTTAAGCAGGGTGTTGTTGACAAGGTTATTTACTACATTGCACCTAAAATTTTTGGTGGAGCCAATGCAAAAACCTCAGTAGAGGGTAACGGCTTTGATAAAATAGCAGACAGCGTTAAGCTTAAAAATATTACTGCTACTATGGTAGATGACGATATATGCATTACAGCGTATGTTGATAAGGAAAATTGAGGTGATGGCTTATGTTTACAGGTATAGTAGAAGAAATAGGAAAAATCAAGGCTGTAAAAAATGGCGATAAGTCGTCAACCCTTACAATTTCAGCTAAAAAGGTTTTAGAGAATACCCAGCTTGGCGATAGTATAGCAGTAAATGGTATCTGCTTAACTGTAACAGCACTTGGCGATGATTACTTCTGTGCTGATGTAATGGCTGAAACAATGCGAAGAACAAATCTTTCACAGCAAAAGGTAGATTCGCCGGTAAATCTTGAAAGAGCACTTACACCTCTTACAAGAATGGGTGGACATATAGTAAGTGGTCATGTAGACGGTATAGGCACTATAGCCTCTTACGAAAAGGAAGATAACGCAACATGGGTAACTGTACAGACAGGCACAGAAATTCTTAAGTATGTTGTAGAAAAAGGCTCTATAGCAATAGACGGTATAAGCCTTACAGTTGCTTATGTAGATGATATATGCTTTAAGGTTTCAATTATTCCACACACATCACAGCAGACAACATTACTTACTAAGGGTGTGGGTAATACGGTAAATCTTGAGTGTGATGTTATCGCAAAATATGTTGAAAGACTTATGGGCTTTAAGACTGACAAAAAGCCTGAGGATGATATAACAGAGGAAATGCTGTTGCAGTATGGATTTATGTAAACGAAAGGAGATTTTAAATGTCTGAATATAAATTTAACACTATAAAAGAGCTTCTTGAGGATATAAGAAACGGTAAAAATGTAGTTTTGCTTGACTCAGAGGACAGAGAAAACGAGGGCGATGTTATCTGTGCAGCAGAGCATGCCACACTTGAAAATGTAAACTTCATGGCAAGCTATGCCCGTGGATTGATATGTACACCAATGACAAAGGAGTATGTTGATAAGCTAGGCTTTCCACAAATGGTGTCACATAATACCGACAACCACTGTACAGCCTTTACAGTGTCTATAGACCACATAGACACAACAACAGGCATATCAGCTTACGAGCGTTCACTTACTGCAATGAAGCTTGTAGAGGATACAGCAAGACCAGAGCATTTTCGCAGACCTGGCCATATGTTCCCACTTCTTGCAAAGGACGGTGGCGTTTTAGAGCGTGACGGTCATACCGAGGCAACTGTAGATTTAGTACGCCTTGCAGGCTGTAAGCCGGTTGGCCTGTGCTGTGAAATTATGAAGGAAGACGGCACAATGGCAAGACTTGACGATTTAATGGAGTTTGCAAAAACTCATAATCTGAAAATCGGTACAATATCAGACCTTATAAAATATCGCAGAGTACACGAGGAGTTTATTGAGTGTGTAGCAAAAGCGAAAATGCCAACACGATATGGAGAATTTGAAATTCGTGGCTATGTAAATAAAATCAATGGTGAGCACCATGTAGCACTTATCAAGGGTGATGTTACAGATGGTGAGCCTGTACTTTGCAGAGTTCATTCAGAATGTCTAACAGGTGACGCACTCGGCTCAGCAAGATGTGATTGTGGTCAGCAGTATGACGCAGCTATGAAGGCAATCGCAAAAGAGGGCAGAGGTGTGCTTGTTTATCTTCGTCAGGAGGGTAGAGGAATAGGCCTGATTAATAAAATCAAAGCCTACGCTTTACAGGATAAGGGTATGGACACAATAGAGGCAAATGTAGCACTTGGCTTCCCTGCTGATATGCGTGATTACTCTGTTGGTTCGCAGATTTTAAGAAATATCGGTGTTAAGGGCTTAAGACTTATGACAAATAATCCACTTAAAATAGACGGTTTAGAGGATTACGGTCTGGAAA
>JAXJDU010000027.1:0-1652 GCA_036301785.1 Acutalibacteraceae bacterium
GTATTGAACTGCGACGACTGTGGGCAAGCAGCGGATAAGCTGTATGTGGTTGATGGTAGCGAAATTTGCGAGGAGTGCCTGCTTAAGGGATTGGAGGTAATCGAATGAGCAGGATACTGACATCGACAAAGGATTTACCCCACGATAAATGGCTTGAATATCGCAGAACTGGTATAGGTGGCTCTGATGCCTCGACTGTTGTTGGTCTTAATCCTTACAGTAGCCTATATAAACTGTATGCAGACAAGAAAGGCTTAATTTCAGCAACAGAGGATACCGAGGTTATGCGACAAGGGCGAGATTTTGAGGAGTATGTAGCGAAGCGTTTTACAGAAGCAACAGGCAAGAAAGTGCGAAGAAGAAACTATATGTTTCAGCACGATGACTACGATTATATCCTTGCTGATATAGACCGAGAAATTATCGGAGAGAATGCAGGTCTTGAGTGTAAGACAACATCTGTATTCAATAAATCAGACTTTGAGAACGGAGAAATACCACTTACATACTATGTGCAAATGACACACTATATGGCTGTTATGGGCTACGACAGGATGTATCTTGCAGTGCTTATTCTGAGTAAAGGTTTTTATTGGTTCGTAATTGAGCGTGACGAAGATGAAATAACAGCTCTCCTGCAAGCAGAGAGTGACTTCTGGAACGATTATATCATTCCTGAAAAAATGCCACCAATAGACGGTTCAGAGGCTACACAAGAAACTATATCGGAGATGTACCCTGATGGAGCAGATAATGAAACGATAACGATTTCGGATAATCTCATGCAGAAATACAAGCGTTTAAAGGAACTTAGTGCTGATGTTGATAATCAGCTTAACGCAGTTAAAAGCGAGATAAAAACAGTGCTCGGGGATAATATTTACGGAGCCTGTAATGGTTACAAAGTCACTTGGAAAACGCAAAACAAGACAACCGTAGACACCAAGAAATTAAAAAAAGAGTACCCACATATATACGAAGCTGTTGCAAAAAGCAGTAGCTCGAGAGTGCTAAGAATAACAGAAGAAAAGGAGCAATAAAAATGGCAACAAGCACAAATACAAAAGGAGCAATCGCGAAAGCGAGTAAATCGCAGGTTGCAAGCCAGTCCAATAATCAGGCGAAGACTATGAAGCACTATATAGACATATATCAGGGTGAGATAGCAAAAGCCTTGCCTAGTGTGATGACAGCAGAAAGATTTGCACGAATGGCAACTACAGCTATAACAAAAACTCCAAGACTTGCAGAGTGTACCCTACAATCATTCATAGGTGCATTACTTACAGCAGCACAGCTAGGACTTGAGCCAAACACACCACTGGGACAGGCTTATCTGATTCCGTATCGTAACGGCAAAGGTGGTTTTTACGAGTGTCAATTCCAGATTGGCTACAAGGGTTTGATTGACCTTTGCAACCGTTCAGGAGAGGTTAAGAACATTGAAGCTCACATCGTGTACGAAAATGACGAATTTGAGTTTGAATACGGTCTTGAAAACAAGCTGAAGCACAAGCCTTGTATGCATGATAAAGGTGAAGCAGTATGGGTATATGCTTTATATCGCTTGAATAATGGCGGCTATGGCTTTGAGGTAATGAGCGTTGAGGATGCTATGGCTCACGGTAGAAAGTACAGCAAGTCATTTGATA
>JAXJDU010000028.1:0-9051 GCA_036301785.1 Acutalibacteraceae bacterium
ACAGCAAGAAACAACAGACGGACTGCCAGCCAAGATTGATTTAAGAAACTACAACGGAAAAAATTATGTTACTCCAGCAAAGAAACAACTCTTTGGTGACTGCTGGACCTTTGCAACCACTGGAGCAGCCGAAACTACATATCTGTTAGCTAACGATATGGGTGTACCTGCCGGCGAAGTAAATGACGCTGTTAATTTTTCAGAAAAATATATAGCGTGGTACGCTTACCACAGCATTACAGATGATGATGTTATTACTGGCAAGGTGCGTAAATCGCAGGTTGGCGAGGGCTTCGATGTCAGTCAGCTTGAGGCTGAAAACGGCAACGCTATATATATGTTAGGTGGAGGCACAGCAGGTGCTGCTATGTTTGCAGCAGGCTTTATGCCAGTTGATGAAAAGGTAAGCGTAAACAACGAATACCCTTATGCCTACGGTGGAAAAAATGCTGAAGTAATAGACGGTGAATTGCAGGCTTTGCCAGATGACGACTGGTCACTGCCACTGAATGCTCAGTATCGCAACACTATATCAAACCCATACTTCAGAAGCTGCCGTATTCTACCTTCTCCTGCATTCAGAGAGGATTGCAACAGTGAATATAAATTTGACGAAGCTGGTGTTACAGCAATTAAAAGTGAGCTTGCAAAGGGTCATGCAGTTGTTTTAGGTTACCATGCATCTGATAACATGAATTTCAGAACATGGGCAACCTACTCACATCAAAAAACATCTAATCACGGTGTTGCTATTATTGGCTATGATGATAACTATTCAAAGGATAACTTTGCACGCAAGGCTAGCTCTGGTAAAATAATAGACGGCAGTGTACCACCTGCTGACGGTGCCTTTATTGCTAAAAACAGCTGGGGTGAATGGGGTGAAAATGGCAGTGGTTGCTTCTATATTTCATATTATGATGAGAGTATCGTAGCTCCGGCAAGCTTTGAGTTTGATAAAAACGATTCTGTTATTTGCAAAAATCCGAATTATGACCAGTATGATATGTTTGTATCTGCAACCTATGCAAATATAGATTATGAGGAAGAAACCAAAATAGCAAATGTTTTTGACGCTGAGATGGACCAGACTTTATATCAGATTGAATACATGTCACCAGAGCATTCAACAGTACATTATGCGATTTATAAGGGTGTAGAGAATAATAACCCTGAATCTGGCACCTTGCTGGAAGAAGGCGATAAAACCCACGAATTTAATGGTTGCTTCAAAATTGATCTGAATGGCAAGTACGACCTTAAAAAGGATGAAAAATATTCTATTGTACTTACAATAAATTACACAGACAGAGATGGTAAATCTTACTATACAGACATTATCCCATATGGCACAAGCTTTCAGGACGGTGTAGTTGCAAAAACTGTTGTCAACAGTGGCGAAAGCTATCTTTTTACAGATAGTAAGTGGACTGACGCAATAAATCTTAAGGATACATATTTACAGAAAGCATACGAGCATAATATTAACGATATTCTGGATGAAGCATATAAAGTAAGCAGTGTGGATTACATTGCAGTTGACAACTATCCTATCAAAGGTATTTCAATTCCAAAAAATTAATTAAATTTCATACATATAGCAAAAGCCAATGCATTGTGAGCAACCACAAAGCATTGGCTTTATATTTTGCATATATCAAACCTGTATTTCAGCAACTTTGTCAACCCGAAAACAAGAAAACCAAAAACCAGCAACAGCATTGCATGGGTAAGCATTTATTTACCATAAATATGCCATACACCTTGTCATCGCTTCTAATCCGTGAAAGTGTAATATAATGTTTTTATTTACCAAATGTAAAACACGCTTGACATTCCAGCGATAACGATATATAATCATATTGTAAAGTTAGCTTTACATAAGGAGGTGGTAACAATAAATAATCGTATTGTAGAGTTAGTTTTGCGTAAGGAGGCGATTACATGAATAACCGAATAAAAGAGCTGAGAAAACAGCATGGTATTACACAAGAGGATTTAGCGAATACTGTTGGTGTAACCCGACAGACAATTATTTCACTGGAAAACGGAAAATATAATGCTTCGTTACAGCTTGCTCACAACATAGCTAAGCATTTTAACACAACTATTGAAGAAGTATTTATTTTTGAGGAGGATTAAGTTATGGATTTTAAGAAAAAGCTGAAAATCAGGTTATTTTTAGCCATCGGCTATATTATTTTAGGTCTTGCAATGATTGTTATATTTAATATCATTAAAACCGAAAACACATTTTTGTCTTCATTTGGTCTTGCATTAACGGTAGTGGGTATTGCTAAAACAAGGAATTATTTTCTGATTACAAAGAATGAAGAAACATTAAAAAAGCAGCAGATTGCAGAAAACGATGAACGCAACATAGCTATAGCAAACAAAGCAAAGAGTGTTTCGTTTGTTATATATATTATTATAGTTTGTAGTTCTGTTACTGTATTGTATTTATTAAACCACACAGCACTGGCAAACATTCTTTCTGCTTCTGTTTGTGTTTTAGTAATGATTTACTGGATAAGCTATTGGATAATAAATAAAAAATCCTGATTTCACACTATAAACCAATCTACCCCATCGGCAGCTTTTTATGGCTACTGCTGGGGTTATTTGCTGTAATAAGGCTATCTGTAGTAATACAAGCACATATTACTCAAAAATATCATACCTTTCAAATATACTGATATCATACGAAGCATCAGCAGACTTTTCGCTTTTAACTGATTTTGATTTTTCTATAGCCTCTTCTATTTCTCTTTTAGATAAAGCAGCAGCGTTATCCTGGTTAAGCCACATCAGTATTCTGTTTTCTATAGCGTCTAAAGGTCGTTGAGAATCCGGATGACATTTAAGATAATCAAGCATTTTTCTGAATGATTGCATAACATCAATAGCTTTATATGTTAGCTGAAGCTGATTTAACTGCTGTTGAGTAACAGCATACTCACCATTAGTACAAGGAAGGATAAGCGATATATCATTTTGGTTTTCGCTACCTGTGGTAGCTTTACTTTCGTTTATTTTACTTTTATTTTCTTTACTTTCCTTTAGGGTGTTATTTTCAGATTTATCGCAGTTATTCATGGAATTATTATTGTTATTCTCAGAATTATCCAAATCTGAATATACAGTGATAAAGCTTTCAGTTTCGTCACTGTTTAAAAGCCATAGATTCTTGTTTACAGTTACAGTGTTTTTCTTTGCACGAGCCTTTACCATTTCCTGGTAGCGTTTTTGTATTCCGTTCGATGTAAGAATTTTTTGTGTAGTAAAAAGCGTATTATCAAACAATGAGCGATTACAGAAGAAAGCTATAATTTCCTCTACATTCTCTGCCTTCAGGTGCAAATCGGCAGCAGCTATATATATTAAATCTTCACTATATTCTATGTAATACCCGTTACTATATATCAGCGAAAGCAAATATACATATAGCAGCACTCCGGCTTCACCGAATTTTGCCATGGTAATTCTTATCTTTACATTCCTGAAAAAATCTACATCAAACGGGAAATAATCAAACCCTTTTTTCTGTGGTCTTGCCACTACACCACTTCCTTTACTTATAGAATGTTTGTATTGATATCAGTAAATTGTAGTCTAGGCGTGAGCTGACGCTCACACCTGAGGAGAAAAAAAGCGTAAAGTTTAGGTCCAGCCTTTTCAAAGGCTGGTGGGTCAAGGGCAAAGCCCTTGTGGGATTTTAAAGGGTGAAACCCTTTAACTCGTAGTTTTTCCTAAAAATGCCATTCTCAATGGCATTTTTAAATATTCTTGAGGCGTTAAGGACTCTGTCTAATGTAACCAATTTACGAAGTAAATTGATTGCGTAAACCTGCAAGGGGTTTCACCCCGAGCAATCAATTTGCTTTGCAAATTGGTTACATCACCCCATAAACTTTTAAGTTATATCGCCGTTAGTGACTGCGAAGCAGTCACACAAACTACAATTTTCCAAAAAAAGCCACTAACCCCGAAAGGTTAGTGGCTTGATTTTTTATATCAGTATTAAATTAATTATTCAACACCCATCAGCTTTTTGCCTGCTTCAACCAGCTCGTCAGCCAGCTTTGTAGCAGCAGCTTCATCCTGACCTACAGCAGTGATATAAAGCTTGATTTTTGGCTCTGTACCACTTGGTCTTACTGTAATTGAGCAACCGTCATCCAGCATGAATGAAATTACATTTGACTTTGGCAGATTGATTTCTGTTGTTGTACCAGCAATCTTATCTGTCTTTATGCTTAGCTTGTAGTCGTTGATAACCTCAATTTTTCTGTCCAGAATCTCTGTAAGGCTTGTGTCCTCTCTCAGGCCAGCCATAATGCTGCCCATTTTCTCAAGACCACTAGCACCCTCAAACTCAAAGCTTACAGTCTTGTTCTTGTAGTAACCAAACTCGCTGTATAGCTCTGTAATAACATCATCAAGAGATTTACCCTGAGTTCTGTAGTAAGCAGCCATTTCGCAAATCAGCATAGAAGCTACAACTGCGTCCTTATCTCTTACATAAGTACCAGCAAGGTAACCATAGCTTTCTTCAAAGCCAAAGATATATCTCTCTTCCTCACCAGCCTGCTCCAAGCCAAGAATCTGCTCACCGATATACTTGAAGCCAGTAAGAACATTTCTCAGCTCGCAATCATACTTAGCACAGATTCTTGTGATAAGCTCTGATGTAACGATTGTCTTAACAACAAATGGATTTTCTGGAAGATTATTAAGAGCCTTTCTGCAAGAAAGGATATAGTTTGTAAGCATAATGCCTGTTTCGTTACCAGACATTAAACGGTATGAACCATCATGTAATCTTACTGCAATACCTACTCTGTCTGCGTCTGGGTCTGTAGCAAGCAGCAGGTCTGGCTGCTCTTTAGCACATACATCAAGACCTAGCTGTAAAGCCTCTTTAATTTCTGGGTTTGGATATGGGCATGTTGTAAAGTTGCCGTCTGGATTCTCCTGCTCCTTTACGATGATAACATCATCAACGCCTGTTTCTGCCAATACTCTTCTTACAAGCTTGTTACCTGCACCGTTAAGTGGAGTGTAAACAACCTTAAGACCAGCACCATTACAAACATCAGGGTTTATAGCCTGCTTTTTAACATTTGCAATGTAGCTGTCGTATACTGTATCTTCGATGTACTCAATAGTACCATCTGCAAGACCCTGCTCAAAGTCGATAATTTTAACATCGTTAAACATATCAAGGCTCTGAATTTCAGCGTAAACAGCATTTGCACTGTCATCTGTCATCTGACAGCCATCGCTGCCATAGCACTTGTAGCCGTTGTATTTAGCTGGGTTGTGGCTTGCTGTAACCATAATACCAGCCTGACATTTAAGCTCTCTTACACAGAAAGAAACTACTGGTGTTGGCTGTAGCTCTTTAGCAACATAAGCCTTGATACCATTAGCTGCAAGAACTCTTGCTGCCTCTTTTACAAATACATCTGACTTGATTCTTGAGTCGCAGGCAATTGCAACTGATGCATTGTCGTAGTTTTTCTTCAGGTAGTTAGCAAGACCCTGTGTAGCATAGCGTACAACATACACATTCATTCTGTTTGTACCTGCACCGATTACGCCTCTCAGTCCAGCTGTACCAAACTCAAGCTCTCTGTAAAATCTGTCATAAATGGCCTCTTCGTCACCTTTAATGCTCTCAAGCTCAGGAATTAAATCAGCATCATCAACAGCTTTTTCAAGCCATAGCTTGTAAAGTTCGTTTGTATTCATTTGTATTTACACTCCTTATTGATAATCATTAAAAAATGATAAATGAATTTTTTCGTAAAATTACACTTCATAATATTACCATAATAACACAAAAATTTCAATTATTTGTTGCAAGTTAATCAAATTTACCCCCAAAAATTCGCACTACTACCATACTTACAGTCACATTCAGTTAAATTTATAGTAAACATATATAATATAACGACAGAAAAATTAAAATAATTTTAATCTTTACTTTATTGCATATTATCATAATTTGTTATACAATCACTATCAGAGAGAGGACACTATCAACGACAGGAGCAATGAAATGAACAGGAAAATTATTTGCACAGCAGTATTGTTGGTTGCTGTTATTATGGCTTCACAGAGCGTTTTAACAGGCTGTAAAATAAACAGTAACAATAACAGCTCACCTGCACAGACATCTTCCGAGCTGTCTGAAATTAATACGGATATTCTGGCTCAGGCTGACAATATGGGCACCATTGATAATTCTTCAGAATGTACCTATGCTGAATTTAAAAGCTTTAATATACCTAAAAATGTTTATGACAATATTGCAACCTCAATATATATTTCTGAGGTAAAAAACAGCATTGGCTTACCTTTACTAAGAAAAACAGGCGAGGTTTATTATTCTGTGCATCCGATTAAAACTGACAGCAACAAACAGCTTTACGGTTTTATAATGTATAATGAACAGGGCAAGCTTATTGATGGCTGGTGTGCAAACAGATTGCTTAATAAAGGCGATTTCAAAGAGCTTTCTATAGGCAACAATATGAACAAGGTTTCAGAAATTGACCCTTACTGCTGTTTTATGGAAAACCTTAACAAAAATCAGGCTACCAGCTACCATAAGCTTTCAAGGGGTAAAATTTATGTTGTGGATTACCAAAGAAACAACAAAGAGAGTGAATATATAGTAAAAAATATGTACTATAATAATGACCCATGCAACTTTACCAACTGCATTTACCAGAAGGACCTGGAATTGATTCTTTGATGTCAATAACATTATTTTCTTAATTTTGTATTTTTCTTTTATTGAAATACAAGTGGATTTATAGTACAATATCACTGAGGTGAAGTTATCTATGATGGTTTCAACAAAAGGCAGATATGCACTAAGGGTACTGATTGACCTTGCATTGCATCCAAGAGATGAATATGTTTCGTTAAAAGGCATTGCAGAAAGACAGGATGTATCTATGAAATATCTTGAAAGCATAGTTGCCACACTTTCCAAGGCTGGTTATCTTGAAAGCCTCAGAGGTAAAAATGGTGGATACAGGTTAAAGGAAGACCCGTCAGAATATACAATAGGCTCTGTACTGAAGCTTACCGAGGGTACACTTGCACCGGTAGCATGCTTGGAGAATTGCAGCATAGAGGAATGCTCACGCTCTGCAAGCTGTCTTACTCTTCCACTATGGCACAAGCTTGACAGCATTGTAAACGAATACCTCGACAGTGTAACTATTGCAGATTTAATCAACAAAACAATAGAGCTTTAATAAACAAATCAGAGATACTAAGCTGTGTTATCTCTGGTTTGTTTTGTTTTACGCACTAATTTGCAAAAATCACTGTGATATTTTATATTTTTTGAAAAATATATTGATGAAAATCGTTTTTTTTATCGCTTGACATCATCAGCACAATTTGATAAAATTTTCTTTAAAATGTGTATGGAGGATAGAAATGGACACTGATGAAAACAGTAGCAATTTAAATTGCATATTAAATAAAACTGACTGTACACATCATATTTATTTGCTCCTTAAAAAAATTAAAAGTTGATTTATTATTTTATTTATAAACAATTCAACAATAAATTTTAATTTATATTTAAGGAGATAATAAAATTGATTTCATCTATTATTTTACAGTTAGTTCTTATCGCATTAAACGCAGTTTTTGCCTGTGCAGAGATTGCTATATTATCAATGAACGAAAATAAGCTTACAAAAATGGCTGCCGAGGGTAACAAAAAGGCCAAAAAGCTGAAAAAGCTGACAAGTCAGCCTGCTAAGTTTCTGGCTACAATACAGGTTGCTATTACACTTTCAGGATTTATGGGCAGTGCATTTGCAGCAGATAATTTTTCTGAGGTTCTTGTAAACGGCATTTTAAAGCTTGGTGTGAATATACCTAAAGAAACACTTGACACCATTGCTGTTATTGTAATTACAATTATACTTTCATTTATCACACTTGTATTCGGTGAGCTTGTGCCAAAGCGATTAGCTATGAGAAAAACCGAGCCACTTGCACTTGCACTTTCAAGCCTGATAAGCTTTATTTCAAAGGCGTTTGCACCAATAGTGTGGTTGCTGACAGCTTCTACAAATGGTGTATTGCGTTTGTTTGGAATTGACCCTGACGCAGAGGACAGCGAGGTCAGCGAAGAGGATATCCGTATGATGGCTGACGCTGGCAGCGAAATGGGCGTAATCAACGAAGAGGAAAACAGCATTATTCAGAATATTTTTGAATTTGATGATATTTACATAGGCGAAATTATGACACACCGTACCGAGATTGTCAGACTATGGATGGAAGACAGCATAGAGCAATGGAAAAAAGTTATCAAAAGCAACACTCATGTATTCTACCCTATTTGTGAAGATACTACAGACCGTATTGTTGGTGTGCTTGATTCCCGTAGGTTTTTACGCTTAGATAATCAGACAAAAGAAAACGCACTTAAAAATGCAGTTGATAAGCCTTACTTTGTTTCTTCTTACTTAAGGGCTGACGAGCTATTCCGTGAAATGAAGAAAAACAAAACCTACTTCGCTATTGTTGTAGATGAGTTTGGTGGCACAGACGGTATTGTTTCTATAAATGACCTTATAGAAGAAATTGTAGGCGAGTTTGAGAATATTCGCACAGACTTTGACAAGATTGACGACAACACCTTTAAGGTTAAATGCAGTATTGAGCTTGCTAAAATAGAACGAGCTTTAAAGGTTAACCTGAAAAGCAACGCTGTAACACTTAACGGCTGGATTATAGAGCATCTTTCTGCTGTACCAGAGGCTGGTTATGAATTTGAATATGGCAACGCTAAATTTACTGTTACTGAGTCAAACGAAAAACAGGTTGTAAGCGTTATTGTCAGTATGATAACTAACGATAACCAAGAAGACAAAAACGAATAAACATATTAAAGGTGCGTGTGTAAATACGCACCTTTTAAATTGTAGTTTGCAGGGGCTTTGCCCCTGCACCCCACCACCCTTTAAAAAGGGTGGACCTAAACTTTACGCTTGAGTGTCTGCTACGCAG
>JAXJDU010000029.1:0-2527 GCA_036301785.1 Acutalibacteraceae bacterium
ATCCACTACCCAATGTATATGTTTTGGAGTCCGAATCCGTTTACCATCTTTTTTATACTTAATCACAATATCAAATTGAGATAAATTCCCCTGAAAAACATAAATTACATAATCCGTAAAAACAAATTCTATAATAGCCTTTTTAGCTTCTTCAACTGTTTTGCCGTTTAGGAAATCAGAATTTACCATAATACCTGTTGAGCAGTTTGTAAATGCTTCCTTCTCTACATCGCCACCCTGTACAACCTCGATAATAGGCAGCTCAAACTTCTTAGCAAACTCCCAGTCACGGGTATCATGTGCAGGTACAGCCATAATAGCACCTGTACCGTAAGATACAAGTACATAGTCAGAAATGAAAATTGGAATTTCTCTGCCGTTTACAGGGTTGATTGCTGTAACGCCCTGCAGCTTAACACCAGTTTTATCCTTAGCAACCTCTGTTCTTTCGAAGTCACTCTTTTTAGCAGCAGCAGCTTGATACTCCTTAACTGCGTCCATATTCTCCAGTGTGTTTTCCCACTTTGCAATCATTGGATGCTCAGGAGAAATTACCATATATGTAGCACCAAACAGTGTGTCTGGTCTTGTTGTATATACTGTCAGTGTGTCGCCTGTTGATGTTTTAAAGTCTACCTCTGCACCATAAGAGCGAC
The DNA here is from genome assembly GCA_036301785.1 of Acutalibacteraceae bacterium. Taxonomy (GTDB): domain Bacteria; phylum Bacillota; class Clostridia; order Oscillospirales; family Acutalibacteraceae; genus CAG-964. Next base: position 657 of record JAXJDU010000029.1, read on the forward strand.
CAATCCAGTTTTTCTGCTGTGTTTTTACACGCTCAGGGTAATCTACAAGCTCAAGGTCGTCAATCAGTCTGTCTGCATACTCTGTAATCTTCAGCATCCACTGAGATTTTACCTTATGTACAACCTCACTGCCGCAACGCTCACAAACGCCGTTTACAACCTCTTCGTTTGCAAGTACGCACTTACATGATGTACACCAGTTTACAGACATCTCTTTTTTATATGCAAGACCCTTTTTGAACAGCTGTAAGAAAATCCACTGTGTCCACTTGTAATACTCAGGGTCTGTTGTGTTAATCTCTTTGCTCCAGTCAAAAGAAATACCTAATGCCTGAATCTGCTTTTTAAAGCGAGCCACATTCTGCTCTGTTACTATACGAGGGTGAATGTGGTTTTTGATAGCGTAGTTTTCTGTTGGAAGACCAAATGCGTCCCAGCCGATTGGGTACAGCACATTATAGCCCTGTAAACGACGCTTTCTTGAAACTATATCAAGAGCTGTGTATGGTCTTGGATGACCAACATGCAAGCCTTGTCCTGATGGATAAGGAAACTCGATAAGAGCATAGAATTTTTCTTTGTCAGAGTTATCCTCTGCATAGAAAACACCCTTTTCTTCCCATCTCTCCTGCCACTTTGGCTCAATTGATTTATGATCGTATCTCACGAAAATTCCTCCTGCTTATATAAAAATACTATTAGTCAATAATATCTGAAATATCAATGTTTTCTCCGTCCTGCCACAAACGCTCAAGGTCGTAGAATTCTCTTGTTTCTTCCATAAACACATGAACAATTACATCGATATAATCCATTAAAATCCATGTGTTAGAGCGATAGCCCTCAATATGGCTTACAGAAACATCTGCCTGAGCAAGCTCATATTCCACATGGTCTGCCATTGCCTTTACCTGTGTACTGCTTGTACCTGTTGCGATTACCATATAATCTGATAAAACAGAAATATCATCGATTTTGATAACCTTTATATCTAATCCCTTTTTAGCACTTAATGCCTTTGCAGCAAGCTTTGCTGTTTCTAAAGATGTCATAAATATCACTTCCTATTTATTATTTATAATCAGCTCGTTATAAAGAGCTGTTGTGTTTGTATCGATACCACATTGATTTGCAGTAAGATCCTTAATTGTAAAGCTTACACCGTAAAGCATAGCCTCCTCAAGACTTTTATCAGCCTTTGAACGCATTACATCAACACCCTTGTAATCTCGTTCTTCTCCGATAAAATCGGCTACAAAAACTATTTTTTCAAGCAGGCTCATATTGGCTCTGCCACTGGTATGATAGCGAACAGCATTTAAAATATCCTCGTCATCAATACCAAGCTCGTTTTTAATAACAAGACTACCAGAGATAGCATGCCATGTTTTTGGCGATAGCATCTGAACACTATCTAGTATTATACCATTGCTTTGAATTATTTGCAACTGTTCTTCATAAGGCATTTCTTTAGTTATATCGTGTAAAACACCAGCGATTATAGATTTTTCTATATCGCCACCATATTTTATAGCTAATTTCTGTGCAGCCTTGGCTACATTCAGGCTATGAACATAACGCTTTTTGCCCATTCTGGGCTTAATAATACTTTTAAGCTTATCAATCTTCAAGCTTTAATCCCCCCAGACCAGATAAGTGTTTATAAATTGAAATTTGTCGGCGTGAGCTAACGCTCACACCAGTGGCGAGATAACGTAAAGTTTAGGTCCACCCTTTTTAAAGGGTGGTGGGGTCGAGGGGTAACACCCCTCGTGGGATTTTAAAGGGCAAAGCCCTTTAACTCATAGTTTTTCCTAAAAATGCCTTGAAAAGGCATTTTTAAATATTCTTGAGGCGTTAAGGACTCCGTC
>JAXJDU010000030.1:0-5101 GCA_036301785.1 Acutalibacteraceae bacterium
GTGCGTACCCCGATAAACTACAATCTATACTCCAAGAGAAATATATAATAAGAAAAAATGAGAAAAACAGAGGTGATTTCAATGAGCGAAATTACAAATGAGAAAATAGAGAAAGAAGAATTAGAAACAGAGCCACAGGTTCAGGAAAATGAGTCTGAGAATAAATCAGACAAAAAAGAAGCAGAGAAGAATACAGAGAAAAATGTTGAAAAGACATGCGAAAAGGCTACCGAAAAAACAAAAAAGCACAAGGAGCATATACCTTATAATAACCGAGAGCTTAGCTGGCTTGATTTTAACTTCAGAGTTTTAGAGGAAGCAATGGAGCACGAAAACCCAGTAATGGAGCGTGTTAATTTCTTAGCTATTACAGCCTCTAACCTTGATGAATTTTTTATGGTCCGTGTTGCAGGTGTGCTTGATCAGGTACATCAGGGGTTAAAAAAGCAAGACCCAAGTGGATATACTCCACAGGAGCTTTTTGATAAGCTTGCAGAGAAGATTCATTACCTTGCTAAAAAGCAATATTCCTGCCTGAGCAGATCAATTTTGCCAGAGCTTAAGCAGAATCATATGGTTTTTTCTGAAATAGAGGATTTAAATTCAGAGCAGAAAAAATATGTTGATAAATATTTTTTAAACGACATTTTCCCGGTGCTTACTCCACTTGCAGTAGACACAAGCCGACCATTCCCGTTGCTTGCAAATAAGAGTCTGAACATAGCAGTAAAGCTGAAGGATAGTGACGAAAGCTCAAGATTTGCCGTAATTCAGGTGCCATCTATTCTGCCAAGATTTTTAGAGGTGCCGGCAAAGGGCAAAGACAGAGTATTTGTAATGCTTGAAAAGGTTATTATGTACAAGCTACAGGAGCTGTTTGAGCTTTACAGAATAAGTGCTTATTCACCATTCAGAATTACACGAGATTCAGACCTTGAAATTGACGAGGACGCAGAGGACTTGCTGGTAGAAATTCAGAATTCTATCAGAATGAGAAAACGAGGTAAGCCTGTACGACTGGAAATAAATAAACGCATAGATTCTGAGCTTAGAAAATTCCTGGTTGATATGCTGAATGTTACCGAGCAAGAAATTTATGAGGTATCAGGGCCACTGGATTTAACCTTTTTATCAAAATTCAGCAGGGTTGATAATAAAAGTGAGTTGCATTTCAAGGCTATCGAGCCGGTTACTCCACCAGCTGATTTTTATGGCTATGATGATATTTTTGAGGCTATCCGAGAGCGTGACAGAATGGTACACCACCCTTATGAGAGCTTTGATTCTGTACTTGAGTTTATTAAAAAATCAGCCGAAGACCCTAATGTGCTTGCAATCAAGCAGACTCTTTACCGTGTAAGTGGTAACTCTCCTATTATTGCAGCACTAAGTAAAGCAGCCGAAAACGGCAAGCAGGTTACTGTACTTGTAGAGCTTAAAGCCAGATTTGACGAGGAAAATAATATCCACTGGGCTAAAAAGCTGGAGAAGGCAGGCTGTCATGTAATTTACGGATTAACAGGACTTAAAACTCACTGTAAAATCTGCCTTGTTGTCAGAAAAGAGCCAGACGGAATACGCAGATATCTTCATATGGCTACAGGTAACTATAACGACAGCACTGCAAGATTCTATACAGATATTGGTATGTTTACCTGCAAGGATGAATATGGTGTAGATGCGTCATCTTTATTTAATGTTATTACTGGCTATTCACTGCCACCTGAATATAAAAAGTTTGTTGTTGCTCCAACAGGTATGAGAAGCTTTTTTATTGACAAAATAAAAACTGAAATAGAAAATCATAAGGCTGGCTTACCAAGTGGAATTGTTGCAAAGGTCAATTCTTTGGTAGACCCAGAGATAATTGGTTTGCTTTATTCTGCATCAAGAGCAGGTGTAAAGATTACACTTATAGTAAGAGGTATCTGCTGTCTTATCCCAGGCTTAGAGGGCTACAGTGAAAATATCAAGGTTTATAGTATTGTTGGTCAGCTGCTTGAGCATAGCCGAATTTTCAAATTTGAAAACGGTGGCGAGCCACAGATTTATATGGGCAGTGCCGACTGGATGCCTAGAAATCTTGACAGACGAGTAGAGCTTGTATTCCCGGTAGAGGATAAAATCCTGAAGAAGCGTAGCGAGGATATTTTGCAGCTTATGCTGAGCGACACAGTAAATTCACGAGTACAGCATTCAGATACATCATATACATTGATTGATAAGCGTGGTAAACGCAGGGTTAACAGTCAGATTGAATTTGCAAGACAGGCTAAAAAGGCACTTAAGGACGCTAAAAAAGAAAATGTAAAAGAAATTGGCAAGCCAAGATTTGCAAAGGGTTCAAAATAAAAAAATAAATATAGCAGGAGAGAATGTATAATGAAAAGAATAGGTTTTCTTACAAGTGGTGGAGATTGTCAGGGTTTAAACGCAACTATGCGTGGTGTGGCAAGAGCACTTTATAATTATTATGGTGAGAAAAATATAGAGATTATCGGAATATTGAATGGCTACAAGGGTCTTATTCACGGTGACTATAAAAAGATGAAGCCAGAGGATTTTTCTGGTATTTTAAGCCGTGGTGGTACTATATTAGGCACATCTCGTCAGCCATTTAAGATGATGCGTGTAATAGAGGAAGACGGAGTAGACAAGGTTGCTTGTATGAAGAAAACATATAAGTATTTAAAGCTTGATTGCCTTGTTGTACTTGGTGGTAATGGTTCGCAAAAAACAGCTAATTTGCTTTCAGAAGAAGGCTGTAATGTTGTTTCGTTGCCAAAAACAATCGATAACGACCTATGGGGTACAGATAAAACCTTTGGTTTCCAGAGTGGTATAAATGTAGCAACCTATTGTCTTGACGCTATCCATTCCACAGCAGACTCTCACAGCAGAATTTTTGTTGTAGAGGTAATGGGCCATAAGGTTGGCTGGCTTACATTATATGCTGGTATGGCTGGTGGTGCAGATGTTATACTGTTGCCAGAAATTCCATATAGTGTAGAAAGCGTTGTAAAAAAAGTATCAGAGCGTGAAAAGGCAGGTAAGCACTTTACTGTAATTGCAATGGCAGAGGGTGCTATACCAAAAGAGGTTGCAGAGCTGCCTAAAAAGGAGAGAAAAGCAGCTATCGCAAAGCAGCCTAACGGAACCTTCTCATCACAGCTTGCAAAAGAAATTCAGGCAGCTACAGGTCACGAAACAAGAGTTACAGTGCCAGGTCATATTCAGCGTGGTGGCGACACTTGCCCTTACGACAGAGTTTTATCAACAAGCCTTGGTGCAGCAGCTGCACAGTTGATTATTGAAGAAAAATATGGTAATATGGTTGCACTGAAAGGTGATAAAATTGTACCTGTACCACTTTCAGAGATTGCAGGCAAGCTAAAGGTTGTGCCTGTTGATTGTGATGAGATCAAGTGTGCAAGAGCAGTTGGTATCGCCTTTGGTGATGAATAAGAAACTGTATTAAAGGAGTTAATATTATGGCAGATACAGAGATTATGCGTGAAAGAGCAAGATGGCCATTTTTGGGCTTGCCTTTTACATTCACACAATATGTTATTACAGATAAAAAGCTTATAATTAAAACAGGCTTTTTTGTGTCTAAAGAAAGCGAGATTTTACATTACAGAATACTTGATATGAACTATTCCCGTAATGTAATTCAGAAGATGTTCGGTTTGGGTACAATTAAGCTTTATGCTCAGGATGTTACACACCCTGAGCTTATAATAAAAAATATCAAGCACTCAAGAGAATTTAAGGATAAGCTTTCTGAGCTTACAGAATCAGAAAAACGCCGTTTGAGTGTTCGCAGAGGAGAGGTAGTGGGTGCAATACCTCACGACCATGATTGTGAGCAATGTGGTATTGACGGTGAGATTGACAGCTTTGAACATCCTTTAGAGGATTAAGTACAGGAGAAATTAAATGGCTATACCAAATGACCCAGTAATGCTGTTGTCCTACATAAATACACAGCTAAGAGATTTTTACCCGAGCTTAGATGAGCTTACAGCTTCATTAGATATTGATATAAACGATTTAAAAGCAAAGCTTGCCTTGATTGGTTACGAATATAATCCACAGCTTAATAAATTTGTTTAACAAAAAGGGTCGTTCAGATTTTTGTCTGAACGACCCTTTTTATATGATTTCTGTTCTTAGCAGTGGGTAATATTTTTTTATCTGACTAATACTACAGCAATGCTATGAAGTCATGTGAAAATCTGCCGTGAAGATATCTGCTTGTCAGAACAGAAATGGTATTTATATTGATGTGTGTTTAGTATAAAAGGTAGAATAAATTATTTTACATCTGTAAGTGTTTTCAGCTCCTGAAGAACCTTAAGTGCCTCTACAGTAAAAGCCTCATATTGCTCCTGCAATTCACCTCGCTTTTTTATAAGCTCGTCTGTGCTGTTTTTTATATCTGATATTTCTTTGTCCAGCTCTAAATCCTGTTTAAGTGTCTGCTGATTGCTCCATAATAAATATCCAAAAAACAAACCAGCACATATAAGTACTATTATTGCAACAGTAATCAATACAATGTACTTATCAGTAGGGTAGGTAAAATAAAAGAGAATAGCACAGATCAGTCCTATCGACAAAACACCTATACCCAGCTTGCATATTTCGATTCTGTCCTTTCGCTGTGCTATAGGTATGTCACTTTTTTTCTGGTTAAGAGTAGCAATTTTTGCGTCTGTTCCGGAAATATCCTTTGTTACATCGCATAGTTCCTGTGTGATTGCAAGATTTTTATGTGTGTATTTTTTTAGCAGTGCTTCAAGTTGGCTTCGTGTTTTTAGTGCTTCCTCTCTATTCATAATTAAAACCGTCCTTAAATACTAATCATCATTTAGTTACCAATGCTTTAACACCGTAGCATACTGACCGACATAGCCAGCTTGTAAGGTATGCTTAGTTGAGATTAATATGATTTTTTAAGTCATGTGCAATCTATGATATTTTGTAAATTATAGCACACAATATTATCTAATTCAACATTTTATGGTGTATAAACAGAAAAAATATGTGTTAGTTTAAACAAATATAAATTGAAATTTTTTATGATTGTGATATAATA
>JAXJDU010000031.1:0-2454 GCA_036301785.1 Acutalibacteraceae bacterium
CCGGCACATTTTCTTTACGCTCTCAGCCCTCTCGGGTTCAAGTCCATATATTCTGTACCAATAAATGAAAAAGCCGATAAGTCCAACTTATCGGCTTTACCTTGGTGCGAGTAATGGGACTTGAACCCATACGTCAAAGACACACGCCCCTCAAACGTGCCTGTCTGCCTATTCCAGCACACTCGCATATTATTTCCTAACTATATTATTATACCAAAGCTTTTTTATTCTGTCAATAGCCTGTTGCAAGTCCATCCTGTTAATATGACATATCAGTAAGATTATATTAACCAGAATCAAACAGCATAAGCATTAATTTATATAAACAAATAAGCTTTTATTTTATCTTGTCTTCGTATTTAGTGTCTACACTTTGTATAATTATGGGTATATCTGCAAAAATAAAGATATATTTACTGTATATATTAATCACTGCTAAACTGCAAGTTGGAAAGTTTTCCACATTTCAACAAAATATACAGTTAAACACGGCAAGAAAACAGCCTGAAAACTCAGCTTAAAAGCACTGTAAAAATTATTCTGTTAACATTATTTTTTTCAGATAAAGTTAACAGAAGTTAAATTCCTACTAAAAAGGTGTAAATTAAAAATAAATCTGTTCAATTCCTATTGAAATTATTGGTATTAAGGGGTATAATAGCTATGCTAAATAAATTATAAAGGATTCATCTATGAAAAATGTAGAAATTTTTACAGACGGTGCTTGCTCGGGTAATCCTGGCCCTGGTGGCTGGGGCTCGATATTGCGTTATAAATCTACTGAGAAGGAAATTTCTGGTGGAGAAGCAAACACTACTAATAACAGAATGGAAATTACAGCTGTTATAGAGGCTCTTGCATTGCTTAAGGAGCCTTGTAATGTTACTCTTTACAGCGATTCTCAATATGTATGCAATGCACTTACTAAGGGCTGGGCTAAAAAATGGCAGGCTAACAACTGGATGCGTAACAAGACAGACCCTGCTTTAAATCCTGATTTATGGGAAAAGCTTCTGGCTTTATACGACAAGCACAATGTAACAGTTGTGTGGGTAAAGGGTCATGCAGGACACCCTGAAAACGAGCGTTGCGACAGATTAGCTGTTGCACAGGTAAAACGCTTTGCCTGAATTGACAGACTAAGTATTTTGTAAAAGCATAATCAACTTTTTGTTATACCAATTAATTCAGTATAAATTCTATATAAAAGGAAGTGTTATTTTATATGAATAAAATATATGCAGATAACGCAGCTACTACTGCACTTTCTCCACAGGTGCTTGAGGATATGATGCCATACCTGACTAAGGTATATGGCAACCCTTCCAGCATGTATTCTATTGGTGCAGAGGCTAAAAAGGCTGTAGAAACAGCACGAGAGGATATTGCCAACGCTATTAACGCAGAGGCAAGAGAGATTTACTTTACATCAGGTGGCAGTGAATCTGACAACTGGGCTATAAAGGGTGTTGCAAAGGCTCTTAAAGCTAAGGGTAAAAATCATATAATCACATCAGCCTTTGAGCATCACGCAGTGCTTCATACCTGTGAGGCTTTAAAAAAGGAAGGCTTTGAAATTACATTGCTTGATGTACACAGTGACGGACTGGTAAGACCAGAGGAGCTAGAGGCTGCAATTAAGGATACTACAGCTCTTGTTACTATTATGTACGCCAACAACGAGATAGGTACTGTTCAGCCTATAGCTGAGCTTGGTGCAGTCTGCAAAAAGCACGGTGTTATTTTCCACACTGACGCTGTTCAGGCTATGGGTAATGTACACATCGATGTAAAGGCACAGAATATAGATATGCTTTCTATGACCGGCCACAAGCTACATGGCCCTAAGGGCTGTGGTGCGTTATATATCCAAAAGGGTATTCGTCCACATATTTTAATTGATGGCGGTGCTCAGGAGCGTGGTATGCGTGCTGGTACAGAAAATGTAGCAGGCATTGTTGGTCTTGCAAGTGCTGTAAAGCATGCAACAGCTACCATTGATGAGCGTGCTGAAAAGCTTACAAAAATGCGTAACAGACTTATCGACAGCCTGTTGCAGATTGAAAGAAGCAGACTTAACGGCGACAGAGATAAGCGTCTGCCTGGTAACATAAATATGTGCTTTGAGGGTATTGAAGGCGAGGCTTTATTGCTAAGACTTGACCTGATGGGTATTTGTGCTTCATCCGGCTCTGCTTGTACCTCTGGCTCACTTGACCCAAGCCATGTATTGCTTTCTATCGGATTACCACACGAGATTGCACACGGCTCATTAAGACTTTCTTTCAGCGACGAAACAACTGATGAAGAAATCGACTACATCGCAGAGTGTGTACCAAAGGTTGTAAACACATTGCGTTCAATGTCACCAGTATGGGAAAAAATCAAATCAGGCGAAAAGGCTTGATATTTAAACAGAATTTTCGGGCAGAATAATTCAGCATACCTCTGCCC
>JAXJDU010000032.1:0-16694 GCA_036301785.1 Acutalibacteraceae bacterium
AGGACGACGACGCAGGCAAGCTGTCGCTTGTCAAGGAGAAGGACGAAGTGCTGAGTAAATTATGCCGACAAGTTGTCTAGTGTTTAATTAGGTATTAGTATTATATATTCAAAATTGTATGTTGGACAATAATGTATTATCTCTGTTACTATTAGCCTTCTTGCATCTGATTTGATTTCGTGTTTTATTTTAACACACCCCCTTATCGTAGCCTTGAAAACTTTCTTTGTTTTTCAAGTATCTACTTTAAGGGGGGGTTCAATGCAGATAACAGCCAATAATCAGCCAGTACAATAACTTTACAGATTTACATAATCACTCATCCAGCATATCAGCTTCTCGTAATTTTGCAAGAAACATATCGAAATCAGCTTTCGCAGTATCTTCATCAATGTCATATTTATCAGTTAATTTACTGATAACCTCATCATAGGCAATCTCGTTTTGCAAAAGCTTGAAAACAAATTCACCAGTTGAATTCAAAGTGATAAAAACATTATCACTATCAGCACTATTATTCACAGAGACAGCAAAAAAATTGTCAGAAAAATTTCCTAACACAAATTCTGATTTTAGCTTCATAATGCCCTCCTATTACACGCTGTGTTAAGCTTTAGCGTTATAAAAAAATCGTTTGTATTATTCAAAGCTATCCCAATCAAAATATCCATTATCATGCTCATCATCATAGAAATCATCATCGAATTCAGAAGATGACGCTATAACATCTTCCATTTTAAGGATAGAAATATCAATTAAGATTTTTTCATATATTTCTTTCATAAATCCTCCTGTGATTACAAGTTAGTTTTATGGCCTTACTATCTTATTATAATAACCATCTTTGGCAATAATCGGATTTGTCGGGGTTAAATCTTCTGCCGGAAAATGGTCTATAATATTTATAATATGACGAAGAACATATACCACATCAATGATGTTTACATTTTTATCGCCATCAACATCGGCTGTTACTGTAAAGCTATCGTCTATATCATAATTTTCCAAAATATAACACTGTATGTGTACAGCATCAACAACGCTAACTCTACCGTCACTATTAACATCACCAAGCTTATATGAGCCTTCAGCTATAACACAGATTGAGGAGCTTAGCGTAATCATAACGGATAAAATTACAGTTAATAATTTTCTCATACTATCACCTTATTCAAATTCAGAAAAGTCAATTTCAGCCGAATCTGCCTTCTCAGTATCACTTGTTGTACCTTTATTTTCAGAATTATTTGCAGTATCACTTTCTGTAGCGTAACTGACTGTGCTATCATCCTGAGTAACTGTTTCTTTATTATCGTTTTTGTGGTTACAGCCACTAAGGACTGAAACCACAAAAATAATTGTTGTTATCGCTAATAATAATCTCTTCATCATATCAACCGTTCATTAAAGATTTTGCTAAATTAAAGCTTGAGCTACAGCCATGGTAGGTGTTTGTAGCTGTATAATTATTGTAATGAGTTCTGAATAGTCCGTTGGCGTCTGTATAACGGATATAAGAACGAGCAACCATTGCCTGTGAATGTGCCTGTTCAAGTGCCTGACCCTCTAAATTTTTATATGTTACAACAGCTGTGTAAAGTCTATAATTTTTACCATTAAAGTGGTCAGGTACACCCGAGCATTTTGCGTTTTGAACATACTTGTATTCGGCAGTTGTGTTTTTGCCGTTTACATTTGCACCCTTATACTCCAGTCTGTAGCCCTGAGCATCGCCAGCATATTTTTGTGCTGTTGCTGTTTTAGCAAGAACATATCCGTACTCTGCACCACTTTCATTCTCTGGTCTTAAAGCGTTAATCTGGCTATAAACATCTTCACTGAGCACTGTTATAAAACGCAAGCCGGTACCTGCTTCGCCATAATGTTCAATATTATCTTTTTGCACATCACGAATCTGAACACCTAAAAGGTCGTAGCCTGAATACTTACCAGAGCTATCATATTCCTTTGTATCTCCGTCTTCTTTTTCCACATTTTCCACTAAAATCCAGTGAGCATACACATCAGCCGGACCTGTGTAGATTTCACTCCAGTTGATTGGTCTTGAATCATCGTCCTTATCAAGGTACCAACCCTTGAATACATAGTTATTATGAGTTAAATATTCAAACTCCGGAATATCATAGAAAGACTCCAGCGTACCGTCAGCATTCAGATTGAAGTTTTTATCTCCACTTATTTCTACGCCATTTTTATAATATGTTCTGAATACATCATAGTCGATATCCTCGTTATTTGCATGGAAGGTAATCTTAAACGACCACCTAGCTGTAACAGTTATATCATTATGTACAGAAGCATCTACTCTGGTAACTTTATTGCCGTTTTCATCGTACCAGCCTAAGAATTCGTACCCTGCACGAGCTGGAACAACACCTGAAATATCAGTATCGTAGCTCCACATATGACCAGTATGGTAAATAAGCTTATCGCCTGTATCCTCAACATATTCATCCATACCTGTAACATGGTCTTCTTCTGTTTCAGTGAAATCCATATTGAATGTAATTGTATATATCTTTGGCTGAAGCTCAATAGTAAGAAGCTGTGTCTGATTAGGAGGTGTAAGACCTTCTATGGCACTGTAACGGGCACTGCCGTTGTAATACACATAGAATGGTGCTTCGGCTGGGTTGTATGTAGCTTCAGTGTTATTAATAGTGTAGCTATGTAAAAGTACGGAGTAATCATAAAGAGTAGAACCGTCAGGCATTGTACGCCATACCTTGTACGAATTTTCTCCTGTTGCTGTTGAAGAATCAATTTCAGTTTCCTGAGCAAATTTATTTTTACCGTCGTACATCTGAGTGATAATAGGCCAGCCCTGTGGGTGGCTGCCACTCTGACAATCATTATAAAGAATTAAAACATCGGTTGTATCCGGACGATATCCCTCACCGATTTTTACAGTATTTACAGCATAATGCAAATCAAAATCAGAAGGTGTAAACTCCATAAACACATTTACATCTGCAATAAGTGGGTCTGCCTCGCCAAAGTCTGCCATATAAAATGTACGCTCGGATTCTGAATAGTAATAATTCTCATAATCAAACATTGTAGCTATATCTATACTGAGAGGCTCATTCTGATACTTAACATCGTAGTTAGCGTTTTGAACAAAAATTCTGTAATCTAACCCCTCATCAGGTACAGCTGTAAAACAATAATTACCTGTGCCAATAGGCTTATCCACTTCCATCATACCCTGGTCATTGTAAGCAAGATTTATTTTTCGTGTTGCAATCGTTTCGGCATATCCGTTAGGAAGGATTTTCTGAAGAGAAACCGTAATTGCATGTGCACGGTCAACAGGATTAACAACACGGATTTCATTACCATTAAAATGGTAATAGCCTGCAACAGAAACAATACCCTGAACAGTAAGAGGTGCTTTCCACTTAGCTCTTAGCACTATATCGCTGAAAAGGTCATCACCACCTGATACAGTTTTCTCTGTCATTTCATCATTTTCAACAATATACCAACCATCAAACACATAACCACCATCTCTGGTTACTGTATAGTTATTAAGGTCTGGCACTACAAGCTGATTTTCAGCTATCTTACTATCCGTTACACCGTCACTGAACTTGCCACCATCTGGCTGGAATGTAACATTGTGTGTGTTTACAGATATAATCGCTTTTACGCTGCCATACTGAACATTATCATTTACAACTGCACCAGTTAAAGCTGTGGCAGGGTCAGGGTTAAATCCGTCTGTTACTTCAATCTTTGCGTGGTAACGCTTATCATCTGTACAATACTCTATGTACTTCTCGTCAACATGAGGGTCTTTAATATCTGTACCATCTTTTGCAGGCAAAACTGTTCCGTCAGGTAACAGATAAGAAACAACCTCTATACGGTAAACATAATTTTTACCGTCAGATGTCTGACTCCATACAGGATAAGAGCCCTCACCCTTGCCGTTTTTGTCAAGGTTTACTGTAACAAATGCATCATGGTGCTGTGTAATAACAGACCAATCAACTGTTTCGTCATCGTTATAAGGACTGTCATACCAACAATTAACCTTTACATGGGCAGCAACAGGTAAAAATTCAGCCGGAAGCTTTTTTGCCTCTTCGTCCAATTCTACGCTGAATTTAAAGTTATTGTTAGTTGGTGTATAGCGTAGCTTAGCTTCGATAATAACATTACCGGCTTCGTCGGTGCTTTTGCTTACCTCATAAAGCTCATACTCTGATTTTGCGATTTCAACAGTATAGTCACTGCTTTCAGGAACATTTTCTGCTTGTGGGGCAATAGCTGTATAAACTGTTTTATGGTCCTGATATGTTACAGAATAACCCTCTGCAGTAAATTCACTTTCTCCGTCCCATGTAATATCTTTAGTAAGCAAATCAGTATAATTTGCTGTACCATACAACTTTGTCATCAAATCGTAGCTGACATTATGCTTAGCTCTATCATTCGCAATACCACCACTACCATCTGCCACAGTATGGTCGATAGTAATATTCACATAGACATCAACACCTTTTTCCCACTGTGCTGTAAGAACATACGGAGCAGAAATATTCTGTGTGAGAATATCTGTACTCTTATATATTTTTCCGTCCTGGTCTTTCCAGCCAACAAAAACATAACCATCTTTTTCAGGCTCTTTATCCCACACATTTACAGCTGAATTAGCAATATGATATTCCTTTTTAAGCTCTGTATCACCATCTTTATATGTAACAGAATTATAGAAAAGGTATCTTGTGTGATCAGAATATTGCATAACTAAAAGCTGTTCATCAATTTTTGTTGAGTCATCAGCTGTATAGTAAAGATTATACGAGCCTGTATCTAAAACACTTGTATATGTACCTGTTGTATTCTCTTTTTTCTCAAGCTCTATAAACTCTGTACCGTTTGTACTTTTAGCATAAACTGTAGAGTACGCTGATACATCTTCGATATTTATTTTTGTTCCACTTGCTGTGTGTGTAGAAGAATCGTATGTACCGTCAAGATACACCTCAACCGTAGCATTGTAAATAGGCTTTGTTGTATCCCATACATAAGCATATGTATAGCGTGTGTTATTCTCCTCGTCTTTATACTCAGCTCTTACCTCTACCATATATTGAGTATTAGGTGTAAGTCCGTCAAAAAGAATTGTGCCATCTTCCTGCTTTACACCTTCTTTGCCATCTATAAAGTAACGACAGCGATTGTCAATATTATCCTCAAGTGTAAGTGTATATGCAGTTGTAGAGGTTATAGGCTTTTTAAACACATACACAGTTGTAGTAGCCGTACCCTGTGACTTTTCATGAAACTTACAGGCATTTTTTTTAACAGTAATCTTTACCTGTGCATCACCGTTTGAATCCGTGCTTGTTCCTGCTTTTTTACCTGTAATATAGTAATCACCGTTATAAGTAAGTGTAACATGACTGCCACCACTGACGATTCTGCCAGATGTAACATTACTTTCAGTACAGGTAATATGAACAATTGCAGATTCACCAAGCAGGTCTTTTACATTTTTGGTGTCACCTTCAAATATACCTATGGTAATATTATCTAAATCTTTCTGAAGACTATGGTCAACAATACCACTATACTTATATGATGGTCGGAATTCTGTACCAGTATTTGTAACTTGACCTGTATGTGAGTCGGTAGCTATTATATTACCGTCAGCGTCATATACGGTTACTTTTATAGTTCCGTTGTATGCAGCATTATCAGATATAGAAGAACCTACACCAGATGTATTAGAACCATAAATCGTAGCCCAACAATAGCCTTTACCTGTAAAGCTATCTTTGTATGTACGACCTGCCATATTTCTACTGGCAGAAATTTTGTTATTGTAAACTTCCACTTCATTATCTGTACCATCAATATAATACATATTATGCGAGTTATACACATACAGATAAGTGCCAAGTGTATTCTCCCACTTATAAGTAAGCTCACGCACATTACCGTCATAGCCTGTCAGTCGTGCCTCTAAAAGCTCAGACGAACGCAAATCCTCCTGTGCTCCACGCACAAAGCTGACAATCTCAACTGTAGGTGTAACTTTAGGTGTAGCTGTTGATGTAGCTGTATCATTCGCATTAACTGTTAAGCTGATATTAAACAGTGAAAACAGCGTACATACTACCAGCAACAAGCTCAACAGTTTTTTCATTTTACCTTTCATCAAATGAATCCTCCATAAAAATCATGATATTCAAATCAACAAACAGCATTGCTCTGTCTTTTTTACAAATTCAGATAGTTTTTCATATAACAAAAACATTTCAGAATCCATATAGAGCGTAAGCATAATACTAAGTAATTATCACCCTTAGTAATACAGCCCTGCTTTGTAATTTGATATTCTGTTGTATTCACACATATCTGCACACCTCGTTTCTGTTGCACTCCTGCAAACTGCTTTGTTTGCGTTACCATCCATCTGAGCACTTCAACTTTCCTTTTAGTATTTTTCTGCGTGTATGTTTTTGAGCCTTAGTCCTCAACAGTTTCCCACGCAACAAGGTAAAAAGTATGAGGGCTGCCAATTAAACCATTATAGTATGCAGTCTTACAAGTATTTTAGTTTGCAAGCCTCACGCAAACTAAAATACTTGTAGATTATTTTCTTAAAACTCTTATTTTACACAAAACTCACAATATAAACTGTTTTAATCACAATGTACATTCTTTACGGCTGTGAAAATTTCATCTGTCGTATCAACACAGCAGAGTGTAATAGCTTTTATTTAATCATCGTGTTTATATCCTTCACACAAATTCGCATCACTCATAAGATTACTACCAGCATAGAAATAGCTGAAGCTCTCATCCTGCAAACAGGACAGACTGCTTATCATACTCTGCCTGTCTTGTCCAATAAATATTTGCGAAAAAGTATTTTCCGTATCCTTTTTTCAATCCTTCCAAAGCGTTGCAAAGGTATATAATTATCTATTTTGTGTTAAGCGATTTCAAGAAAATCAGACCCCAGTACACAGCCCTCTGAATTCACTCCTTATAAGCTTCTTGTAAGTAATGTGATAATCTTACGAGAAGTATCATAATCACTGTTTTTTTACTTTCTTTTCGGTCCAAAGCGTCAAAACAGAAAGAGCTATGACATTTACATAAAACAAAAGACTGATTGCTGCAAGCACAAGCGTACATGTTCCGTTAAATTAAACACAAAGCAATCAAGTGCTATATCAGCCAGAGTCAAGAGAATAAAAGCAACGGGGCTAGACCTATTAATTAAAGGCCAAAAAACTGACACGCTTTTTAATATGGTGACTATATAACAGTATCTACACACTGCAGCTTGCCACCAGGATACGATAATCTGATTGCTATGGAGTTGTAATTCTCTGGACACCTTTCTACAGAAAAGCTTTTTTTCACATACGCACTTCTTCTTTAATAATTCACAACTCAGGAATATCCCCTTTTGTGATAGTCCACTTCTGTTCTTGTAAGCTTCTATGAATTAACAGATAAAGTAGTACGGTTCTGAAGCTATCTCTGAAAAAGTGGTTTTTCTGTTGCAATCGCTTTGTCAGCAAAAATAGTATTACTGAAAAAAACAATCCTATCCTCAACTTAGTATAACATGTGGGCTCTTACAAACCTCTTACAAATCCTCAAAAAAATAAGCCGTCACACTGACGGCTTACCTTAAAATTTCAGTTATTCAGTTTTCTTTTTCCAAAGCAGTCCACAGGTTTCTTCTGCCCAGCTGTACTGGGACATATACTCACCATGGAATTCTGGTTTTCCTGTTTTCAGATATGTGTAATAATCACAGTCTATTTTTTCAGGATTAATAGAATAAAAGTAATTGTTTCTCTGAAAAAGCTCGTCCTCGCCTACAGCTTCAAGCGATTGGCGTAAATCACGAATCAATTGGTGGACATAGTTTTGCTTTTTCTGTGCCTCATCATTTTCCCATAGTGCCACACCAATCTGTGCAATCGTTACACCTACGCCATGTCTGTCTATAAGAAAAGCCAGAAGCTCTTTTGTTTTTGAACGCTTGAACAGCAGTTTTTCACCATTTATATAAACCTCAAAGCTACCAAAGCACTTTGCAGCAAGTGGCTTTTCTCTCTTTCTTACACCTTTGATATTGTTAATCTCTAACTGCACATCTTCAGCTGATATTGGTTTCATTAAATAACCCGAGGCGTGAAGCTTAAATGCTGGTATAGCATATTCCTCATGGCCTGTACAAAATACTATCTTGCAATCCGGACAACACCCGATGATTTTTTCTGCAAGCGATAAACCACCCATACCACGCATATTGATATCCAAAAAAGCAATATCGGCAGGATTACTTTTTATAAAATCAAGAGCGTCCTCACATGAGGTAAAATCTGTGACAGCAGTAATATCGCCAGACGCTTTTATTGCCTTTACCAACGCATGCAGCATTAAAGGCTCATCATCTACTGCAATTGCAATCATTTTTCTCTCTCCTTCGGTATTGTAATTAAAACTTTCGTACCTTCTCCTGGTGTACTTTCAATTTCAAGTGTACCACCAACTATTACCTTAAGGCGATCACGAATATTACGGATACCAATGTGTTTTTTCTCATCAAGCAGTTTGCTTGTATCAAATCCCACACCATCATCCTCTACTGAAATACAGTAATCCGTATCCGTTTCAAAAGAAATCACTCGAACAGATCCACCCTTTTGCAGCTTCATCAATCCGTGTTTGATTGCGTTTTCAACAAGTGGTTGAACCGTAAGAGCCGGCAAACTGAAATCTTCGGATTTCATCTCAAACGAAAATGTCATATCTGGAAAACGCACCTTTTCAATGCTGATATAATATTGCACATGCTCCATTTCCTGTGACATCCTTATCGGTTTTGGGTTATCGAGTTCGCCAAAATTGCCACGCAGGTATTTGGCGAAGTTATGAACAAGCTTTCCAGCCTTTGGTGGGTCTAATTCGCAAAGCTGCTCAATACTTCCAAGTGTGTTATAAATAAAATGTGGCCTTATCTGACTTATCATTGTAGAAATGCGGCTTTCAGCAAGCTGGGCATTCAAAATCATTTTTTCAGTTTCAAGCTCTTTTGCTTTGGCAAGTACATTTATGTTGTTTGGTATAATCTTAAGCACCATCACCATAGAGGCTATGAAGAAAGCAAAAAAGACATACATAGAAGAAACCCCTGTATTCCATATACCAAGGTCAATCATAACAACATCAATTGCAAACGAGATAAGTGGCAAGATTGAAAAAATGTAAATTAAGCGTTTTTTTCCTTTTGTGATAAAAAACTCTCTTAAAAGGCATCCACTCAGAATAAGATTTGCGAGAATTTGCAAGGCTACCCAGAAAAGCCATGTATCATAAAAGAATATATCTGTTAAGACCGGTAAAATAAAAAGTAAAGCGTCAACTAAGCCAAGAATAGCAACTGTTATTATTCCTGTTGTTTTTGTGCTTTTCAGTAAATGCACAAGTGTCATCAAAAGAAACAGCATATAGAACATCATAGAGCAGCCCAATATCGTTGTATTGGAAACAATCGAATCACGCCAGAATGAAACGCCGTCAGCACTATAGCACATATATGTACCAGCAAACAGAATTACAATACCCAGTAACCAGATAATCTTACTGTTTTTAATATGTATAAGCTTTGAAAACAAAGCTGTTCCTAAAAACAGTAAAGAAACAATTAGAAACAAAAGTCCTATGCCTCGCTGAAATTCTCCACTTTCAAAAACACTCTTTTCGAAATCAATACCTGTCCAGAAAGCCATATTTGTCAGCAACTCATCAATCGCAGTTTCGTTTCCGAATTTATGGGGATTATGAATAAGAATTTCGATGTTTTTTTCACTTTCACCTGAAAAAGAATGAGCAAACCAGCCCACACCACAAAAAGAATCACCTAGCAACGGATTTTCCATATCAAGCACATAAGGTTCATTTTCACCATCGTAGAAAGTCAGATTAATATGATTTGTATATAGTGCAATCGGTGTATCCCCTCTATAAACACCTGCATACTCACCGTCAGGTGTCAACATATGAAAAGCCCCTCGAAGTGTTACATCTCCGTCAGTAGAAGGAATATGCTCCCCCTTTACAATCTTCTGCCACGCACCATCTGCAATACGATATTCACCGTCAAAATACACCTGTGCAATCAACGCTGGCTCAGCTTGATTACTGGTTGAATTACCGTGCAACAACAAAATAACTGCTGAAAGAAATAATAACAGTACGCCTGCAATCATTAATGTTGTTATATTAAAAAAACGAAACCTGGTTTCTTTGTTGCTCATTATCTCTCAACTCCTTCAAAAAGTTCTACTCACATTTTTCATCAAGTTTTCTGATAAATTATCATACCAATCTATATCGGGTTATATATGCAGGCTCATTGTCTGTAACATATCCTATAAGCTGAGCAAGTTACTCATAGCCTGGCTTCTTTGCAAACATAAATCGCATCTCATACAACCTGCTCGCTACCTACTCGTCTTTGCTCGACGGCAGACAAACTCCACCACATCTCTGATATCACAATTCATAGCCATACAAATACGAGCTATAATCTCATTATTAACATTTTGTTTTTCTGATTCTGGATACAGCTACTTACCTCACACCTGATATCACCATAAGAGCTTTCTTTTTTCATATAATTATCAATGAGCAATTTTGAGGTTTCTTATAGCCATTGTTGCTCCCATTGCAACACGCACCTCAAATGTTATTGTACATTATAACACAAAATTTCTGTATCCTCAACGATTTCAGAACAAATGTTACAATTTTTCAGAATTCATCAAAAATAACATTCTAAAAAATATTCTAAAAAATCCCCCTTACAGAGAAATCTGTAAGGGGGATTTTAACTAGGTTAAAAATTATAATCTATTAATAATAAATATTAAACCAATTTGTTTATTATGGCATTTCAGGTGTAACTGTACCTGGTGTTATAGCATCATCCATAACAACCCATAGGTTGCCCTTGTAACCCTTCATATCTGCTGTCTGCTCGCCTGCACCACTGTTTACAATCCAGTTGTACTCGCCTTCGCCCTTACAGAAGAAGTTAACTGTGTACCAGCCATCCTTATCAAAGTCTGTCATCTTTGCACCTGGCCAGTTGCCTAGTGGGTTGAAATCATCGCCACCTGTCTGTAGTTTTTCCTGCCATACATATAGGTTTGGCTCCCAATCAACGCCCTCTGGCATTTTTACATTAACTGTTGTTGTAACAACCTTTGGTGTTGTAGCATCTTCCATGATAATCCACTGGTTACCTGAGTAGCCAACCATATCAGCTGTTTGTGAACCATTGTAGTTTACAATCCAGTTGTATGTACCTGTTGTAGCAAATGTAGCCTCAAACCAGCCGTCACCGTCTGTGTCTGTCATTGTCATACCAGGCCATGCACCACTGTTAGGAGCCTCAGCACCCTCTTCCCAAACATATAGGTTAGGTGTGTCTGTTGAGCCCTCTGGCATCTTTACATAAACTGTTGACTCAAGAGCGTCCAGCTTATATGTATAAACAACTCTTGTGTTACCTACTGAAACTGTACCTGCTGCATTGTCAGGCATAGCTGTTTCGTCAAGTACATAGTACTGAATATCCATTGGCTCTACAGCGTACTGCTCGCCAGCCTTCAGATTCATAACTGTATCCTTCTTCAGCTGGTTGCCGTCCTGATCTACATAAGAAACTGTGATTGTACCAACAGCCTTAAGATCTGTGTAACCAAGCAGATACTTCTGAACAAGAACTGCGTCTGACAGGTCAACAGTACCGTTCATGCTTACATCAGCGTCAGCCTTCTGCTGATCTGAGAAGTTATATAGACCTAGAATGTTCTTCTGGATAAGAACTGCTTCTAGTAGTGTGATTGTATTGTCGCCATCAAGGTCTTTTACCTTAATGTTGTTCTGCTCGTAGTAATATTCAACTACGATTGGCTCATTTGTGAATGTGCCCTCTGTGTTAGTTGTAGAACCTACATAGTTGTAATATAGGTCATAGCTGTTACTTGGAGCTGTGTAGTAATATTCACCAACATTACCAGCAATTGTAATCTTAGACATTACCTCGCCTGTTGTCTTATCAACATGACGAACCTCTACTGTATTCTTAGAAGTTGTGATACCTGATGCATCGTAGCTAGCTTTATCAACAAGAACAAGAGCCTCACCTGCAGGGATTGTGATTTCTCTGCCTGTAAACTCGTCAAGCTTAGCTGTACCAGCCATCTGACCGTTTACTACTGATACCCACTTGTCTGGTAGTGTGTCAGCAAGTGTAACTGTCTGAGCCTCTGAGTTAGCATTGAACAGGAATACTACATCTTCCCAATCAAAGTTCTGGTTCTCGTATACCATCTGTACAACACCTGTCTGTGTGTCGTAAGCAGTTGTAACACCGTCAAGAGCTACAGGAGTTCTTATTGGATCGTAGTAATTTCTGAATTCGAACAGACCCTTGTAGTAAGAAACAAGATCACCATACTCAAGTGTTCTAGCCCAATCCAATCTGTTAAGATCTGGTGGTGACTGATAACTGTTGTGGTCACCAAGCTTTGTTCTTGCAAACTCTTCACCAGCAAGGATAAATGCCATACCCTGTGAAGACATTGTAACAGCAGCACATAGCTTGTTCATCTCTACATAGTCGTCATATCTTACTGTGTAGTCGCCACCCATTGAATTAACAAGTCTGTCGTAGATTGTTGCGTTATCATGACAAGAAGCATATGTAACTGTCTGCTCTGGTGTACGAGCAATCCAGTTGCCGCCTCTCTTTGTATTAGCTAACAGACCGAAGTTTACAGCCTTAGCGCCTGTATATTCGCCCTGAATAAAGCCCTTACCAGCCTGATCAAATACGCTACCCTTCAAACCGTCACGAATCTGATCGTTAAAGTGAGCAATTCTTTCGCTCATATGCTTTGCATTTGACTGTGAAGCAGCAACTGCATCAGCGTCAAATGTTGAAGCCATTGACCAGCCTTCACCGTACATGATGATATCTGGATCAATTTCGTCAAGTGCTGCACGGATTGCGTTCATTGTTTCAACATCGTGCAAGCCCATCAGGTCAAAACGGAAACCGTCGATATGATATTCCTTTGCCCAGTAAACAACTGAATCTATCATATACTGTCTGTACATTTCACGCTCTGAAGCTGTATCGTTACCACAGCCTGAACCACTTGAGAAGCTGCCGTCTGCATTCATTCTGTAATAGTAATCAGGAACTGTCTTCTGGAATACAGAGTTAGTTGAATATGTGTGGTTATAAACAACGTCCATGATTACGCCGATGCCCTTATCGTGTAATCCCTTAACCATCTGCTTTGTTTCTGTAATTCTTACATTACCATCATATGGGTTTGAAGAATAGCTACCCTCTGGAACATTATAGTTCTTTGGATCGTAACCCCAGTTAAACTGAGTATCTGAACCAGCCTCGTTTACTGAACCGAAGTCATAAATTGGGTTAAGATGAACATAATTTACACCTAAATCAGCAACATAATCAACACCTGTAGCAACCTTACCCTCACCGTTAAGTGTTGTACCTGTTTCTGTAAATGCAAGATACTTACCACGGTTAGCCTCGCTTACGCCTGAAGCCTTGTCATAAGAGAAGTCCTTTACATGTAGCTCCCAGATGTTAGCGTCTGTCTGGTTTGGTACTCTCTGGAAGTTGTTGTCGTTATCCCAGCCTGCTGGGTTTGTGCTGTTAAGGTCAACAACCATCGCTCTGTCACCGTTAACACCAGCTGCTTTTGCATATGGGTCAGCAGTTTCTTCTGTGCGGCCAGCGTTTGTAACACTGTATGTGTAGTATACATTCTTAAGGTCGCCATTTAATGTAATAGACCATACAGCATTAGCACCCTTAGTCATGTTGTGAGTGCCTAGCTTTTTAGCACCAACTTCTGTGTCACTACCTGTAGCATAAAGGTTAACAACAACCTTTGACGCTGATGGTGACCATACCTTAAATGTAGTTTTTGCAGGTGTATATGTTGCACCTAAGTCATCTCCATAGTATGCTTGTTCATCATACTGAGCTGCCTGTATCTCGTATGGGTTTGTAGAGTCAGCTGCAGAAACTGCAACAGTAGCTGTACTACCCACTAATGCTAATGTAAGCATAGCAGCAATTATTTTATTAAGTTTCACTTCTAGTCCTCCCTGTGAATTATTTATATAATCTCTGCAAAGCAGAATGATTAACCATTATTTGTTCTTCTTTTTCTTTTTAGAAATAACAATACCTGCTATTGTAGCTGTTGCTGCCACTGCTGCTGCAACTCCTGCAACGATTCCTGCTGTACGCAGGCTGTTTTTCTTTGTGTCGCCATTAGCAGTTGCTGTTTCAGTTGCTACAATTGCTGTAGTATCTTCTGTAGTGGCTGTAGCTGCTTCTGCAGCTTCATCCTTAGTTGATGTGTTTTCAAGCAATGAAGCCTTAAACTCTGTATCAACCTGAATATTAGCCTTGTCAAAGCTCTCTTTATCTACAAGAATCATCGCTGAGGTTTTTGGTACTGTAACGCTTGTGCCTGTTATTTCTGCAAGCTTTTCTACGCCTGCCTTGTCAGCATTGGCAATTACTACCCAGCTTTCTGGCAGATTTTCACCTTCAAGCTGTATCTCTGCGTCCTCTTCTCTGTTTGAGTTAAGAATACATATTACCTTGTCCCACTGATTATCAGTGTTAATTTTATTCTCGAGCATAAAGCCAACAACATAAGGACCAGCATTGTTGTAGATAGTCATGCTGTCGATTGTTGTGTTTGTGCTGTCGGTAAATGGTGAATATGCCTTTCTTATGTCGATAAGACCTTTATAGTAGGCTGTTAAATCTCCAAACTTTGTAAGATTTTTCCAGTCTATCTGGTTAAGCTGTGGAGAAGATACATAGCTGTTGTGGTCACCGTCTTTTGAACGAGCCATTTCTTCACCTGCAAGAATAAATGACATACCCTGTGAAGTAAATACAGCAGCTGCACCAAGCTTGTTCATCTGTACAAGCTGATTATCACGCTTTCTGTAAAGAGATATATCATCTACACCACGCATAGAAGCAACTAGCTTATCATAGAATGTCATATTATCATGACACGCAGCATAGGTTACTGTATCGGCAGGTGTTTTTGCCCAATCTCCTACTGCAGCCTTGATACCTGTTTCAAGCTCAAGTGCACCACCAGCACCCTGAATAAAGCCCTTGCCCTTTGCTTCAAAGTTGTTGCCCTTCAATGTATCTCTTATACCGTCATTAAAGGCTGCTACACCTTTAAGCATCTCTACATTTCTTTGAGTTGCAAGGTCAACGCCCTCTACATCGCCAAGGTCCCAAGCCTCACCGTAGATGATAATTCTTTCATCTATAGTATCAAGCTTTTCTCTTATTTTGTTCATTGTGTTTACATCATGTAAACCCATAAGGTCAAATCTGAAACCATCAAGATGATATTCTGTCGCCCAATAATAAACAGAATCAACCATAAATTTGCTATACATAGCAGTTTCTGATGCAGTATCATTACCACAGCCTGAATAATTTTTGAAATTACCGTTTTCGTCATATCTGTAGTAATAACCAGGTACTGTCATATTAAAGAAGCTGTCGTCACCTGTGTAGGTGTGGTTATAAACAACATCCATTATTACGCCAATGCCAGCATTGTGCAAAGCCTGTATCATCTGCTTAGCTTCGTTGATTCTTACATTACCATCATAAGGGTTTGTAGAATAGCTACCCTCTGGAACATTATAGTTTTTAGGGTCGTAACCCCAGTTGTAATCCTCGCTGTTTGGTTTTGTTTCATCTATAGAGCCAAAATCGTAGAATGGATTGATCTGAACATGAGTTACACCAAGCTTTTTAAGGTAATCAATACCTGTTGGTGTAATGTCAGAGCCTTCAAGAGTTGTTCCTGTTTCTGTAAAGGCAAGGAACTTACCTCTGTTGGCCTCGCTTATTCCACTTTCTGGCTGATTTGAAAAATCTCTTACATGAACCTCCCAGACAATAGCGTCGGTCTGCTCATCAGGAAGAACACGCTTGTCGCTCTCCCATCCTTCTGGGTTAGTTGTGGATAAATCTACCACCATACCTCTGTTGCCGTTAACACCTGCTGCCTTTGCATAAATATCAACAACCTCGTTTGTTGTGCCATCATTTGTTACAGAGTATGTGTAGTAGGTATCTTTTAAATCACCCTCTACAGTAATGCTCCACACACCATTCGAGTCATCATAATTCATCGCAGAAGAATCGAGTGCCTTTGCACCCTCTTCGTCATCACTGCCTGTAGCATAAAGGTTAAGCTTAACCTCACTTGCAGTTGGTGACCATACCTTGAAGGTTGTGCTTTCAGGTGTATATACAGCACCTAAATCGTCACCACTATACGCAAGCTTGTCAAGCTCTTTAGCAGTAGCGGCAATATTTTCATCTGCCGAAACATTTATCGGACAAAAAACTGTTGAAAAAGTAAACATAGCAGTTAATGCTCCTACCAATATATTTTTTAACATAGTAGCCTCCTTAATTTGCGAGAACTACATACTAATGCATATATATCTTGCGTATATTTTAGCATAATTATGAATTGTTTACAATTAATTTATAAAAACTCTTATCAATACGC
>JAXJDU010000033.1:0-11165 GCA_036301785.1 Acutalibacteraceae bacterium
AGACACTCAAGCGTAAAGTTTAGGTCCAGCTTTTTCAAAGGCTGGTGGGTAATGTAACCAATTTGCGAAGCAAATTGATTGCTCAGGGGCAAAGCCCCTGCAAACTACAATTTATCAACTCTTTTTTTAACAAAGTATAAACAATTAATTAACCTTGTAAATTATACCATATATTAAATTGACTTTAAAGATTGTGTATGATAAAATTGGATTGTTAGAATGCACTTTTAGACATTTTTTTACGGTGACATCTGATATTATTAATTTTATAAATAACTACTAATATATTAAGGAGCTTTAAACTATGAGAAGTATTCCTTTTTCTCCTCCTGATATAACCGAGGCTGAAATTGCCGAGGTTGCAGATGCTCTGCGTTCAGGCTGGATTACAACCGGACCTAAAACAAAACAGTTTGAAAAAGAGGTTGCAGAATTTTTTGGAACATCTAAGGCTGTTGCTCTTGGCTCTTGTACCTCTGCATTGGAGCTTACCCTGCGTATTCTTGGTATCGGTGAAGGTGACGAGGTTATAGTATCTGCCTATACCTATACAGCAAGTGCATCTGCTATTGCTCATGTGGGTGCTAAAATTGTTATGGTGGATACATCTGAGGAATCTTTTTTAATAGACCCACAGAAGATTGCACAGGCAATTACCGAGCGTACAAAGGCTGTTATCCCTGTTGATATCGCCGGCAAAATGTGCGACTATTCCGAGATTTTTAAGGTAATAGAAAGCAAAAAGCATTTATTTACACCAAGCAACGATATTCAGAAGCTGTACAACAGAGTTATAGTTGTGTCTGACTCAGCACATGGCTTTGGCTCAAGTCAGTTTGGAATTATGAGTGGTAATGTTGCAGACTTTACTGCATTTTCACTTCACGCTGTAAAAACAATTACCTCTGCCGAGGGTGGTATTGCCACATGGAGAGATGCTGAGGGTCTTGACAATGAATGGCTGTATAACCAATATATGCTGTACTCTTTGCATGGTCAGACTAAGGACGCATTACACAAAAACCTTGCTGGCTCATGGGAGTATGACATTGTTATGCCTGGCTACAAATGCAATATGACAGATGTAAACGCTGCAATCGCACTTGTACAGCTAAAGCGTTTTAAAGAAATTCAGGGCAGACGCCGTGATATTATAAAAATGTACGACAAAGCTATGGATGAAATGGGTGTTGGATATCTGCACCATGTTAACGAGGATTTTGTAACCAGCTGTCATATCTATCTTACAAGAGTACCAGACATCGGCCACAGAGAGCGTAATGAGATTATAAATCGTATGGCAGAGCTTGGTATAGCGTGTAATGTGCATTTTAAGCCATTGCCTATGATGACTGCATATAAAAATATGGGCTTTGATATTAAGGATTATCCAAATGCATATGCTCATTATAAAAACGAAATCACATTGCCACTACACACAAAGCTAAGTGATGAAGATGTGCAGTATGTTATTGATTGTTATAAAGAAATCTTAGCTGATATGAAGCTTATTTAATTTACCCACTGGAGGATATATGAAAAAAATTTCACTTGTTGCCGTTTATAATAAACCTGAGGTTTTAAAAGAAATGACTGACAGTGCCCTGATGCAAAAAAATGTTGAGGTTGAGCTTATTACACTTGATAATACAGGCAATCGCTTTTCATCTGCTGCACAGGCTTTAAACTATGGTACAGCACAAGCTAATGGTGAGGTTATAGTTTACCTTCATCAGGATATCGAATTTTTAAGCGATGATGTTTTAGAATCCATCTATGATTACGCTGTAGAAAACCCAAAGAATGTTTTTGGTGCTGCAGGTGTCGGAGATATGAATAAGGGTGAAGATTTAAAAATTCTTACCACAATGAAGGATTACACCAAAACCATTGACAAGCCTACAAAGGCCTTTGTGCTTGACGAATGTTTAATCGCCTGCCATAAAAGCTGTATGGAAAAGCTAAGCTTTGACGAAGAGCTTTGCGACGGCTGGCATTTATACGGTGCAGACCTATGCTTGCAGGCTATAGACCTTGCCGGTATGTCAGTATATGCTGTACCTATGAATGTATGGCATAAATCAGGTGGCTGTGCTGATACAAGCTACTTTGATACTCAGGACAAGCTTGCTGAAAAATATAAAAGCTACCACAAGGTAGTAAACACCACAAACGGCTTTGCCTACACTAACCCACTTAAACGCAAGCTTTACAGAACATACAGAAGACTCAGATATAAAAAATAAAATATACAGCCGTGCCATGCACGCTGTAAAAAAGAAACGAGCTTAACCACACAAAGGTAAAGCTCGTTTTTTGTTTTATTAATATTTATTCCACAACAGAAAGTGCAGTTTCCATTGCCTGCTTATCCATATTACAATACAGATTATACACTGGTATATTTTTAACTGTAAACTCAAGCATATCCAAAAGCTTTATCAGACTTTCCTTCTCGTTTGGTCGCACTGTCTGAGAAAGCAAAAATGGCAACGACTCTTTTACGCTGGCTCTGGCTATAGAATTTTCCTTAGCACGATGTATCAGAAAAATACCACCCAAAGGTGCATTTGTATTACAGCCATAGTTTTCTTTACCCTGCCACGGACTTCCGTATACAATTATTTCATTCCCGTTTTTTCTTAAAAGTGGTTTATCCCCGTTGATAATTTCCACATCATCACCAAGGTGCTTTTTCCACAGGCTGATATGTGTAGTTTTACCTGTACCACTAGGAGCAGTAAAAAGATATGCCTTGCCCTTATATTTTATTGCTGCACAGTGCAAAAACATACCATTATAGTTCTCAAGCAGAAGTGTACATATCTTCCTTAGCAAAGCTCTGCCCTTAAGCTGGTTTGTGCTTTCTTCGGGACATATTTTATATTCGTTTTCTATATCATCAGCAGACAGCTTTATTTCGTTGTCAAAGCTGGTGTGCGATGTAATAAATGGCTCCAGTATTTTAAGAAGATAACTACTGTCAGTTTCATATTTTATATTGATATCTGCAATTCTGTATACTGCCACAGCATTACCCCTCCTCTTTAGTTATATTTAAATTTTAACACATAAATGACTTCTATGCAAATACGAAAGTTAAATAATTATACAGCATTAGCAATATTTACATCTATAATAGTATTGCACTTTTTATATAATTTGATATAATTTATATCATAAGCTTTATTCACAAGGAGGATTTAACTATGAAAGACTATACAATGAACACAAAATGTGTACAAGCAGGCTATACTCCTGGTAATGGTGAGCCAAGACAGATTCCTATTGTACAATCTACAACATTCAAATATAACACAAGCGAAGATATGGGCAAGCTTTTTGACCTTGAGGCAACCGGCTATTTCTACACTCGTTTGCAAAACCCTACAAACGACTATGTAGCAGCAAAAATTGCTGAGCTTGAGGGTGGTACAGCAGCTATGCTTACATCATCTGGTCAGGCTGCTAACTTCTTTGCGTTGTTCAACATCTGTGAATGTGGCAGTCATATTGTAGCTTCATCATCAATTTATGGTGGCACATTCAACCTTATTGCTGTAACAATGGCAAAAATGGGTATTACAGTTACATTTGTTTCTCCTGATTGCACAGATGAAGAGCTTGACGCTGCTTTTCAGGACAACACCCGTGCAGTATTTGGTGAAACCATTGCTAACCCTGCACTGACTGTACTGGACATTGAGCGTTTTGCAAAGGCTGCACACGCACACGGTGTACCACTTATTATCGACAACACCTTCCCTACTCCTGTAAATTGCAGACCAATCGAATGGGGTGCTGATATTGTAACTCATTCAACTACAAAATACATGGACGGTCACGGTGCTGCTGTTGGTGGTGCAATTGTTGATTCTGGTAACTTTGACTGGATGGCTCACGCTGATAAATTCCCTGGTCTGTGTACTCCTGATGAGTCTTACCATGGTATTACTTATGCCGAGAGATTTGGCAAAGAGGGTGCATTCATTACAAAATGTACTGCACAGCTAATGCGTGACTTCGGTTGTATTCAGTCACCACAAAACGCATTTATCCTTAACCTTGGTCTTGAGTCACTTCATGTGCGTATGCCAAGACATGTTGAAAACGGTCAGGCTGTAGCAGAATTTTTACAGAATCATCCAAAGGTTGCTTATGTAAATTACTCTGGTCTTCCAGGTGATAAATATTACGAAATAGCACAAAAGTATCTACCTAATGGTGGCTGTGGCGTTGTATCATTCGGTCTTAAGGGTGGCAGAGCTGCTGCTGAGGTATTTATGAAAAACCTGAAGCTTGCTGCTATCGAAACCCATGTTGCAGACGCAAGAACATGCTGCTTAAACCCTGCTACATCTACTCACCGTCAGATGACAGACGAGCAGCTGAAAGCAGCTGGTGTACCTGCTGAGCTTGTGCGTATGTCTTGTGGTATTGAAGATAAAGCAGACCTTATCGCTGACCTTGCTCAGGCACTTGATAAAATTGAAGAATAAAACATTAAAAAATAATTAAATTTAAAGGGGCTGCTTCACTTAATCAGTGGAGTGCCCCTTGTTATTTATTCACGATAAAATTTATAGTCTTTATTGACTGAATTATATTCCAAAAAGTAAATCAAAAAGTATAAAACTCCTTGTCTTACAAATACTAACATTACAAATTTGTAAAACAAGGAGTTTTTTATATATGAAAGCAACAGGAATTGTACGAAGAATTGACGACCTTGGCAGAATTGTAATACCAAAGGAAATAAGACGCACATTGCGTATTCGTGAGGGCGACCCACTGGAGATTTACACAGACTCTGAGGGAGGTTATTTTCAAGAAGTATTCGCCTGTAGGTGAACTGAGCAGCTTTGCAAGTATTTATGCTGAGGTACTTAGCAAAACAAGTGGATTACCAACACTCATCAGTGACCGTGACCACATAGTTTCGGCTGCTGGTGTTTCTAAAAGAGAATTTCTAGAAAGAAGAATCACAAATGCAACCGAAGAGCTTATGGAAAGCCGTCAAAGCTATAACTCCGGCGAGAGTAAGCAGTTACTACAACCGGTGGAGGGTATAGATTCTGCTGCACTTCTTCTCTACCCTATTATAGCCTCAGGCGATGTTACCGGCAGCGTAATTATTTTATCTAACGGTGAAAAAACAATCCCTTCTGAATCTGATATAAAGCTTGCACAGAGTGCTTCTTCATTTTTAGGTAGACAAATGGAGGAATAGTTCCCTTTACTGTATGCTGGCTAAGCGATTCTGATAAAACAAAAAGGAGCTAAGTCCCGGGCAACGCTCAGGTTTTAGCTCCTTTAAATTCAGCTTTTCTTAATCTTCAGCTTTCTTAAAATTTTATTTACAGGTGCTCTGAAAAGCTCTTTTTCATAATCGTTCATTGCCAGGCACCATTCCAGCATAAAGAATATTACTGTATATGCAATTATGCATACAAACATTAACACCCAGTTGTTAATATCAATAAATCTGGTTACAACAACAGCCACAGCACATAAAGCAGCACCTATGCCCATAATTCTCAGTACGCTGAACCAGAAACGAGGAATATCAAGGTTTATTTTCTTCCAGTAGTACCAGTTCATTACAAAGCCCTGTCCAATTACATAAGCTATACCCGAAACAACAGCAGCACCAATAATACCATACTTATTCACTACCAGAATAGTACCTATTACATTAACAACAGCAATGCACAGATACACAATTGATCTGAATTTATGCTTATTTTGTGCAACTGCAATGTTAAGTGCCACTGACTGCATTAACGGAATACATGATGGTATCATTGTAACTATAGCAATGGGATATGCAGCACCATAATCAGCACCTGCCCATAAAGTTATAAACTGATAGCCAAAAGCAATAAAACCACCACACACAATAGTTACTATATAAGACTGCAATCTGCCAAACTTAATCAATATATCTGTAAGCTCTTTATTATTGCTGTTTGAAAACACCATGTCGTTAATTCTTGGTGTAATAACACTTGAAACGCCTGTGGCAAAGCTTAACATCATACTGTTGAATGTAGCACCGATATTATAAACAGCTACACCTACTGTTGCTAAAGCCGGTATAGCACCTATTATCATAGTGTCTGTTGCTGCATAAAGCTGGTTTACAATATTTCCAAGGAAAACCCAGAATGAGAAAACAAGTATCTCTTTTAAAATATGTGTTGGCATTCCCTTATAAATAGGCTTGATTTTTATAGAGCTTTTTACATAAATTGTGTAAACAACTCTTACAATAATAGTTATTATCAGGCTTGATATAACCATACCTACAGACTTGAAGCCCATAAATAAAGCAATAAGATTTGCTACAGGTACAATTACAGATGTAAGGATATTAATTACCTGCAGAAACATAAATCTTTCGTGAGAAAGTACACACGATGTATAAACTGTAGATGTAATACTGATAGCTGTGCTTACTGCCAACAGAAAAACCATTATTTTAAGCTGGCTTAATTCTGCTGCATTCAGAGATTCACCATAAATAAGACCGACATTAAGGCTTAGTATTATACCTCCAACAATAACAAGCACAGAAATAACACCGAATATAACATTGAACAGGCCAAACATCTTTGCCTCGCCTTCTTTGCCCTCTTGCTTTCGGTACATTATTAAATACCTTACAACAGCCGAGCCTATACCAAACGACAGCAACGACAGATAAGATGTTACTGTACTTGCAAGCTTAAAAAGACCATACTCACTTTGTCCAAGCATATCAAGCATAACCGGTGTATAAAACATAGGTATTAATGTACCTATTGCCATATTCAAGTATGACAGTATAGCACCGGCCTTTAATTGAGATTTAGCCATTATCACACCTCTTCATATTAAATTTTAATTTATAAATATAAAAACAGAAAGCAACCAACTAACTAAAACATCAGTTGGTTGCAATAAAATATCATTTTACAAGTGCTTCTATAAATTCTCTTACAGCACCATTACCACCATTGCGTGTTGATATAAAATCACTGATTTCCTTTACCTCGTCAACAGCGTCAGCCGGACAGGCAACTATACCACAGTGCTTCATACATTCTAAATCTATTATGTCGTCACCAACATAAGCAATCTGATTATAAACACCGTTATCAGCAATAAAACCATTAGCATTGGCAATTTCCTCAAGTTTTTCAAGCTTGTTTCTTACACCCTGATAATATTCGGTAATACCAAGCTCTTTACATCTGTTAATTACAATCTGAGAGCTTCTTGCAGTCATTATAACAGGCACGATATTATTCTTTGGCATAATGTCGTGAATAGCACAGCCATCTTTTATATCAAAGGCCTTAAACAGCTCACCGTCGTTACCCATATAGATTTTACCGTCGGTTAATGTGCCATCAACATCAAATATAACAAATTTAATATCTTTTCTTAAAGCTTCAAATCTATCTGCATTGATAATCATTATTTGCCACCTGCTACATACTCAAATCTTGATGGTGTGATAAATTTAATATCCTCTGTACCTGTTTTTGTATCAAAGAAATCCTTCAGCATTTCTTTGATTTCTTCGTTAAGCAGTAATGATTCGATAGAAACATTAGAAAGCTCCATCTCCTGACTTACATAATTTGCGTCGCTTGCCTTATAATCATAGCCGTCAAGGCCTGCAATAGCAATAGACTTAACGCCAAGTGAGTCAAGAAGTCTTAACAGAAGAATTGCAGAGTTATCCATATGCTCCCAGCCACACTTAACCAGATTTGTGAACGAAACTACTGTTTCGTTGCTTTGTGGGGCTGTAGTAACATTTGAAGTTATAATCTTTGCAATATCAAAGAACTTTTCATCATTCTTCCAATATTCATATCTCTTTACATTACTGAAATACATATAATCAGACTTAACTGCGTCATACATAAAGTTAACAGTAATAACCACAGCGTCATTGTCTGCTACATACTGGTTGATTTTATCTGCACAGGTTTTTGCTGTTGCACCCGGTGCAATCAGAACAACATTTTTGTTGCCTAAATCAGCCTTCAGCTTTGCAATCGCCTCTGAATCATCTATATCTGAATTCAGATACTCCATATATGTATTATCAAGCAAATCGTAATCGTAACGCTTTCTTGGTACTGCTCCAATTTTATTAAGGATATATCTTATATCCTTATAGCGTATACTGTTCTTCTTTTTAAGGTATGCAATATTATTTACATGAGCACTGTATGCACCTGCAATAAAGTAGTGTGTGTCATAACCCCAGCTACATCTTGATCTGATGTTATCCATATACTCATCAATGATATCAAGCAAAGCGTCAATGTCGTAATTATAGCCAAGCTTAGAAACCATATACTGAGCAACAAGCTCTGTAGGAGTATTACCAGCACCTCTGCCCATACCAGAAATAGTAGTATCAACAACTACCTCTCTCTTGCCGAATGTCATCTTTAAGAACTCCTGTGACAAAGCACTTGACATCTGCATATTGTTATGAGAATGAAAACCGATTTTACTTGAAGAAACAAGGTTATGGTCAATCAGGCTGTAAACTCTCTGTAAATCGTCTACATACATAGAGCCGAATGTATCTACAATAGAGAAGCAATAAGGCTCAATTGCGTTAACCAGATTAACAAACTCTACTATCTCTGTATCTGTATAGCCTAAAATATCAACTGGCTGAACAAAAAGCTTATAACCCTTTGCCTTAATCTGCTTACAGAATTCAAGTACATCGTATCTTTCCTTTTTAAAGAAGCAGGCTCTTACAGCGTCAAAGGATTTACCAGTATAATCGTCAAGATTTTCAATAGAATATCTGCAATAGTCAGCAAGAACAGCAAATTCACAGTTTTTCTTATCCTGTGGTACAAACTTCTCTGCGTCTACACTATTTTTAAATACTGTTTTACCCTCACCAAATTCATCATCCTGTAAAAAACCGATTTCGATAATATCAATACCAGTTTTCTGCAAGCCCTTTACAATACCATGTATTGTTGTATCGCCAAATTTTTTATCAATCAGATATGCACCATCTCTTAGTGTGCAATCCAGTAACATTGCGTGATTCATAATATACCTCTTTGTTAAATTAAATTTTAATTTTCTTCCTTCAGCTTAGCTGCCATAACCTCTCTTACCTTCTCTAAATCCTTAGGAGTATCAACAGAAAGTGTATGACATTCAATTTCCTTCAGCTTAACCTTTTTGCCATTCTCTAAGAAACGGTAAAGGTCAAGCTCCTCAGTATATTCAACCTGGCTTCTTGGTGTATCTACATAGAACTGAAGTGCCTTTTTAGAGAAGGCTGCAATACCAACTATTTTCTTATACTGGAACTGCATATTTCCCTTTGGATAAGGAATAGGACTTCTTGAAGCCCACATAGCGTCACCCTGTGCATTAGCAACAGCCTTTATGTTAGTTGGGTCTACAACCTCAACAGGGTTTTCGATAGTTGTAATAACATTTGAGTAGAAATACTCAAGATCCTGCTCGTCGCTTTCCTCTGGTATAGCTCTTTCTATTACCTCAGGCTCGATAAGTGGCTCGTCACCATTGATACATACATAAATATCAGCGTCAATCTTTGTAGAAACCTCGTGAACTCTGTCGTTAGGTGTTTTATGCTGGTCTGATGTCATTATTACATTCATACCATACTGATTACATACATCTACAATTCTCTGGTCATCTGTTGCAACATATACAGCAGATAATCCCTTAGCCTTTAAAGCCTGCTGGTAAACATACCATACCATTGGCTTGCCACAGATATCAGAAAGTGGCTTTGCAGGGAATCTTGTAGAACCATATCTTGATGGAATTACTCCGATTACATTAAGCTTTTTCATAATTATCCTCCATATTAAAATAAATCATCAAAATCTACTCTAGGGAAAACCTCAAGCTTTCCACCACGGGTAGCATTATAAACCTTTACATTCAGCTTATCACAAAACTCCTTCATATCCATAAATGACTGTGTAGCTGTATCAATATTGAAAATACCCTTTGTATTTTCGTCGGCATTCTTCTGGTTGCCAAAATGGTCCTTTACCTTTTCGTCAACAATAAGATTTCCGTTTTTGTCTGTCATACGGCTGAAGCTGTGGTCTACACCGATAAGATAAATCTCGGTAAAGCCCATATATACAGCCAGCTGTACACAGGTAGTGATTACACTGCCACGGCAAGGAATACATTTAGTTACATCTTCAGAGAAGAAGTCTGGTCTTGAGCCTCCCTGCTGCAGAGTGCTGTCGAATTTCTGATAAAAATAATAGGCGTTATTGATGTTAATACCCTTAAACCAATTAAAATTGATTGGAATAAATTTGTACTTAAAATCAAGCTCATTAATTTTATCCTGAATATCTTCTAAAACAAATTCATCCTCACAAGCGTAGTATGTAGGACGCCAATCGGTATTTTCAAAAAGCTTATAAATTCTGTTGGCAGCAAAGGTGGCAATGCCGTTTTTTTCTAAAACGGTCAGGTCCTCTGCTCTCAGGCTAGGACCATTACCTATTACAAAGCATTTTTTACCAGCCTGTGTACCCTTTAATGCTCTTAGCTTTTTACCATACCTGCTTGTATCGAAATGCTCAGACAGATAAGCCTGTCTGCGTGAAATTATAGATTTTATAGGATTCATTACATTTATACCCTCCAATATGAATGAAGCGTTAAAATTATATACCAATGCAGAAATCTGCGTTGTATTTGCAAGCTTCATATCTTTGATAACTGCTAAGCATATACATGATATCAGCAATTTTTATATCGCTTTACCGTGTATGGCATAGCTTTCCATTGTGTAATTTCCTTTAAATCTATTATACAAAAACTAGCGAAAAGTGTCAACTGATTAGAAAAAAGAGAAACGCAAAACTACATCAAAAAAGCTTACAACACAGCTTGTTTTTGTATTTAATGCTACATTGTACTGAAAATTTGACAAAATATTTTAAAAATTTTAAATAATCACTCTTAAATACTTGCATAGAAGCTAAAAAATGCTTATAATTAGTGTGTAAAAAAATGTAATCATTTTTACAAAAAAATAAGATGAAAGGAAGTAGTACACATGATTTATTCTAAAGAAGTTGAACATATGTGCACTGTAGCAAAGGGCCCTAACCACGGTCCTGCAC
>JAXJDU010000034.1:0-10767 GCA_036301785.1 Acutalibacteraceae bacterium
ATGGAATCCCCCACGCTTAGTCAAACTGCATTTGGCTGAAATTGTTTTTGCGTTGTGGGGTAATTCCATTTTGGTTTGTGCGTATCTTGAGTGACTGCGTAGCAGACACTCAAGCGTAAAGTTTAGGTCCACCCTTTTTAAAGGGTGGTGGGGTGCAGGGGCAAAGCCCCTGCAAACTACAATTTATCTCTCTTAATCAGAATTAAAGCTTATCAGCCTAATTCTGATACCTTATCAAGCACTGCCTGATATGTACCGTCTGCAACGCTATAGGCATACATAGAAGTAACATAAGGGTTGATTGTTTCTTCCATTTCGTCATTGTTATAAACAATAAAGCCCTTTTCGATATCTGTGCCAGCATTATTACCTTCAAACAGCAGTGCTATATAATCAGCTTCTTTAGTTGTAACCTCTTTAAGCTCTGTTTTTTCAATCTCTGTAAACAGCTTATATAGCTGCTTTGCATTATCAGCTTCAAATACAAGCTTATCGCCAGTGCTGTATCTTACGCTGCACTTTAAATCTTTAACAGAGTCTATCTCTGTGTTTTCAAAATCAGGTGTAACATACACAGGGCGTTCAAGCGGAGCTGTTGCCTGATTCTGGTTTTGCTGTACCTGCTCTGCTGGAGCCTCTGCGTTTTTACCACAGCCACAAAGCAGCATTAACGCTGCAATGCATATACATAATCTTTTCATCTGGTGTACTCCTGTTTTTATTACTCTGCCTCTGTTGTTGTTTCTGTTTCTGTATCGGTATCAGTGTCTGTATCAGCATCTGTGCGTTTAAATACAGCAGACATATTCACACCGTCATCAACATCAACAAGCTGCTTTTTAACTGAGTCATATGTGAATGTGCCCATTTCGCCTGTAGCTGACGCTTTATATGTTATTGTTGTACCATCAAAATAGAAAGAGCCTGTTGAAATATTTCCTCTGTTATCTACCGAGAATGTACCATTTAAGTTAAAGGTGTATTTAATTGCATACGCTGGTGTAGTTTGCTGTCCGTTTGATTGCTCGTAATAATTCAGGTACCAATCGCCTGCTATTGGTCTTAACAGCTCTACTGTCTGTGGCACTGTAGGTGGCTGTGTTATCGGCTCGTTTACCTCTACAGCAAAGGTTGTGTTTTCTGGCTGTGCCTGTGTTGGTGCCTCTGTTGGTGCCTCTGTTGCTGGCTCGGTTGGAGCTAATGTTGGTGCCTGTGTTTGTGCCTCTGTTTGTGCCTGTGTAGGAGCCTGTGTTGCTGGCTCGGTTGGAGCTTCTCCTGAAAGTGTGCTACAGCCTGCCGTTACAGCAGTTGTTACACAAAGTAAAGCAATAAATAGCTTTTTCATTTTTATCCCTCCGTGATTTTTCATTCTGTTTGCTTTTATTATATATTATATAAAAGCAAAATTTCAACAATAAATCAAGCTTTCACACATAAATTTACAAATTAGTAATTAATTTTTACCAATTCCTTACAATAAATAAAAATTTCTGTTGACATAAGCCATACCTGGTGTTAGAATGTGCTTAGATTGGTAACGAAAGGATGTTGAGTTTGTTAATAGTATTCTGATTAAGAGCAAGCTGAATGTATAAATATAGAGAGTAACTGTTTTACTGTTGCTTTGTTTATATATATATATCTTGTACAGCTTAAAAAGGGCTTAAATTCACGCACAGCATATTATCTATAGCATTTTAATTTTATGCTGTTATTTTGTTCCTGTCTTATTCAAATACTATACGCATAATCCTTATATTCGCTGACAGTGTCGTTATCTGTTGGTGCTACAGCCGTGTTGTAAATTATATGCAGAGTATTTGTTTAACGCAGGTACTCTGCATTTTTGTTTTTATCCCAATGTATAAACAAAAATAACTGCGATATTACAAGCTTGAAGGATTAAAGCTTAACAACGCACAACCGTGCATTTACCCTGTTGTGGTTTTTAGTTGATTGAACATCAGATATGCCGTGTTATCATTGACTTGTAAAATCAACATAATCAAAAAACAGCTGTAAACGTACTCTATTTAAACACCAATCCAATATTTTTAAGAAACGAGGGATTAATTATGATACAGGTAGAAAACCTTAGCAAGGAATTTAAAAAGACTATTAAACAGCCTGGTATAAAGGGCAGTATAAAGTCATTGTTCAACCCACAAACAGAAAAGGTTCTTGCTGTAGACAATGTAAGCTTTTCTGTGCCAAAAGGTGAGGTACTTGGCTTTATTGGCCCTAACGGTGCTGGTAAATCAACTGTAATAAAAATGCTTACCGGCATTTTAACACCTACCTCTGGTCAATGTGTAATAAATGGTAAAATCCCACAAAAGGACAGAAAAAACTATGTGCGTGAAATCGGCGTAGTTTTTGGTCAGAGAACTCAGCTATGGTGGGACCTGCCACTGCTTGAAACCTACAGCGTTTTAAAGGAAATCTACGAGGTACCTGACGATAAATTCAAAAAGAGAATGGCATTTTTAAACGAGGTTTTAGATTTAGACGCATTTATAAAAAGCCCTGTAAGAACATTGTCACTTGGCCAGAGAATGAGAGCAGACATTGCAGCTTCACTTCTTCACAGTCCAAAGGTGCTGTTTCTTGACGAGCCTACAATAGGACTTGATGTTGTTGTAAAGGACAACATTCGTAAGGCTATTGCACAGATAAATGCTGAGGAGGACACAACTGTTATTCTTACAACACACGACCTGAGCGACATTGAGCTTTTGTGCAAGCGTATTGTAATGATTGACAAGGGTAAAAATGTATTTGACGGTAATTTACAGGAGCTTAAAAGCAAGTATGGTCAGATGAGAGAGCTTTGCTTTGAAACTGACACAACAGAAAGCATTGAAAACAGGCTTGGTTATAAAAGCAGCTTTAATGTAGCTGATGACGACATAGAGCTTATAATTGACAACAACACAGTAAAGGTACGCTTTAACAGCAGTAAAATAGCTGTTGCCGATATGCTAAGTCACACACTAAGCAAGGTAAATGTTAAGGATATCAATGTTAAGGATGCCGACATTGAAGAAATAATCAGACGCCTGTATAAAGAAGGGGTGGCTGACAATGCGTAGATTTTTTAAGATTTACACACCCTTTGCAGGTGCAGGTCTTCAAAGCTTTATGGCTTACCGTTTCAACTTTATCTTCTTTATGCTTGGCGAAATTTTAAAGTGCTTTATCATGTTTTTTGTATGGAGAGCAGTTTTTGAAAGCTCAAACAGCGAAACCTTTATGGGCTTTTCTATGATTGATATGACAGTTTACCTGTTTATAACATTTTTAACAGGCTATCTTACATACAGCGACGGTGCATATGCCGTTGGTGAAGAAATAAGAGATGGCTCAATCTCTATGCGAATGATAAAGCCTGTAAGCTTTGATATGACCTTTCTCTTTACCGAACTTGGTCAGAAGCTTATGGTGTCTGGCATGGTACTTGTGCCTATATGTATAGGTGTAGAAATTTACAAATTCACAGCCTCAGGCGAGTTTATGTTTAATATCGTAAACTTTTTATTATTTGTTGTAAGCGTTATTTTTGCTTATTTAATTTCTTTCTTCTTTAATGTGTGCTACGGATTCCTTGCGTTTTTCCTTAAAAACCTATGGGGCTCTAACATACTTAAAGAGGTTATAGTTGACTTTTTGTCAGGTGCAACTATTCCACTTGCATTTTTACCTGCTGTACTTAAAGATGTACTTATGTTTTTACCGTTTTCGTCGTTAAGCTATACACCGGTTATGATTTACATGGGTGTTTACTCATACCAGAAAGCTATTGGATTAATTGCTGTACAGCTTTTCTGGGTAATTGTATTCTGGCTGATAAGCAAGCTTATATGGCACAGTGCAGTAAAAAGACTTTCTGTACAAGGTGGTTAAACCAGAATTTACGGAGGTTTTATTTTGGAGATTTGGGACGGATATTTTAAAGACGGAACCTTAGCAAATCAAGATTTAATCAGAGGCGAGAAAATCCCAAAGGGCTTGTACCATATTGTGTGTGATGTTTTAGTAAGACATATTGACGGTGATTATCTTCTTGTACAAAGA
Source organism: Acutalibacteraceae bacterium (assembly GCA_036301785.1). GTDB lineage: Bacteria > Bacillota > Clostridia > Oscillospirales > Acutalibacteraceae > CAG-964. The sequence continues at coordinate 4,075 of JAXJDU010000034.1, forward strand.
GATTTTCGCAAGCCACACTTCGGTGGTTATTTTGAAGCCACAGCGGGAGGCTCTGCACTAAAAGGTGAAGATATAATAGCCTGTGCTAAAAGAGAGCTTGCTGAAGAAACCGGTATCGCTTCAAATTCTTTTGAGTTGATTGGTCAATGCCATTCCTGCAACACAATATATTATAGCTATCTATGTGTTACAGATTGGAATAAAACAGCCATTACACTACAAGAAGGAGAAACAATTTCTTATAAATGGGTTTCAGAAAAGGATTTTATCAGCTTCGTAAATTCACACGAAATGATTGATATTCAAAAAGAACGCTATAAAAATTTTTTCAGGAAAATGGGGTATATCACATAAGCTCCAGCTTCATCTATAAAATGCTAAAAAGGAGGCTTAATATGTTTAAAACTCTAAGAAGAATGATACGAATGCACCGTATTTTTATTGCTCAGGATTTAAAGAAAATGATGGAGTATAAAATAGACTTTCTTACAGGTGCAGTCAGCTTTTTGCTTGGTCAGGCTGTTAATATAGCCTTTTTGTGGATAATATTCAGCCAGATACCACAGCTGAAGGGCTGGGAATATAACGAAATAATTTTTATTTATGGCTTTTCACTTTTGCCAAAGGCATTAGACCATCTGTTTTGCGACAACCTATGGATGGTTGGATATTCCATTGTGGCAAAGGGTGATTTTGACAAATATTTAACACGACCAATCAACCCGTTATTTACAGTAATTGTAGAAAGATTTCAGGTTGACGCACTAGGCGAGCTTATTGTGGGCATTGCACTTATTGCTTCAACAATCGGCAAGGTTTCAATACAATGGAGTATTCTGAATGTTATACTGTTTTTACTGGTTATTCCGTTTGCAACACTTATATTCACAAGCATAAAAACAGCTACAGCAGCTATTGCATTTTGGACAAAACGCAGTGGACAGATAACCCATGTATTTTATATGGTAAACGATTTTGCAAAGTACCCTACAACAATCTACAACAATTTTATTAAAACCATTATAACCTACATAATCCCGTTTGCATTCACTGCCTTTTACCCTGCAAGCTATTTTTTAACAGGAGAAAACCCACTGTTTAACATTGGCCTTACAATAGTTATGTCTTGCATATTAATGGTAATAGCTGTGCTTATATGGAACAAGGGAGTATCTGCCTACGAAAGTGCAGGGTCATAAATTCACTCTTAAACTAAATACATACATCTACAGCATAAGCTACGACAAAATCAAATGTCACAGCTTATGCTGTACTTATTTCACACTACTATTTACACCACTTTTTACACCACTCTTAACTCTGCTGTGCTAACATCAACACAGCTTCAAACTATTTGACAAACATTTTTGCCAGCTGTATAATACTCAATAGAACAGCTTAACGAGGTGTAACTCAGTTTGGTAGAGTGCTGCGTTCGGGACGCAGATGCCGCAAGTTCAAGTCTTGTCACCTCGACCATACAAAGAAAAAACTACATTCCTACCTTTACGGTAAGAATGTAGTTTTTCTTTTTAGCTGCTTCTTATAAACAATTATATATTTTATCCCTGAATACCTATATTATTTTTAATATTATCTATTATTCAACACTCATAAAAAATCAGCATTAAATAGTCATCACATTAAATTTTATCTCAACTGTCAGCAGTAGCAATTTTTTATTCACTTTGGGGGGTGTGGCTTAATTGCTACCACTGACAGCATCGAAAACTAAATGATATTAATACCACCAATCATCAGCATATGGGAAATCTTCTATTAATCCCAGAATATACTTCTGAATATATACTGCGTCTAACAGCTCTATCTCATCACTATAATCAACATCGGCATCATCCTTAGCTATATCGTCAAGCTCGCATGAGCCAAGCAGATATTTCATTATCAATACAGCGTCCATAACATCGATTTCGCAATTCTTGCTTACATCGCCACGAAAACGCTCTCCATCCCATCTGCCATTATAGATATATGCCTTGTCTTCACTGCTATACTTACCCTCTGCTGAAACAGGAGTATATGTTGATCTTACACCACTCATTCTCTCGCTTGATGTAACCGCTGTCTGGCATCTGTTTCCAGATTCCTCTGACTCACCATTATTGAATACTATTTTTTCAAGATAAGAAATATCTTCACCTGTGCATGTGAACTTATATAAATCATCACCTACATAGGTCATTTCTATACCTGGCCAGTCCTTGGCTGCTTCACCGTTGTGGTAATTAGAATCTTCATCCCACCAGCCATAGGTTTCGCAATAAATATATACATTATCCCATTTTGTTTTTGAATTATCAAAATAGATTGTTGCTATCATAGAGTTTCCAAGGTCTTCAAGTAATTTTCTATATATACTTGTAACCTCTGTTAATGATTGAGCATTGTTTATATCTGTCTTAGCCTGCTCTGTAATTAAATTCATCTTTTCAATTACAGCCTTTTCTTCTGCTATATCCTCAGAATATAAAGATGTATAATGGTTTAAAAAATCCTCTGCCCGTTCAAGATATTGATTTTTCTCATATCCAAGTATATCACTGAAATATGAATTCATAAACTCAAATCTGCCATTAATAAAGGTTTCAAGATATTTCATCTGCTCATCCTGAGTTTTACCTGCCTGTGGTACAAGCAGTGTCATTGATAAATCCCATTTTGTGTAGTTCATTATTGAAGATGACTCAAGAAGTGCATCATATTCATATATGCTCTTTAGTCTGCCTGTACCCTGTGCTTTACCTGTAGCAATATCAAAAGCAGGTACAAATTCTTCATTCCATATTTTTGCTACTTCATCAATAAAATCCTGATGGTTACATAGAGTTCCAAAAATAGTCCAGCCATTTTTGGTATACCATTGGTTGTAATCGGTCAGATCTGTGCCTTCATAATCTGATTTCAGATTGCCCAATGCTACATCAAAGTCCCAGCAAGGGCTTGCGTGCACCTTGCCGTCACCTGTAAAGTCTGAATCCTTATAGAAATAACAGCTGGAAACACCACCGTCAACATTAAGTGAAAATTCCTGCAATATATACATAATCGCAGCTGATCTGATATCTATATACTCTGTATAGTGCTTCCCCTTTGAGTTATAGCCATCATGAGAATACAAAGCCTCTTCAAGCTCATTCATAAAATCAGCAATATAATTTATCTGCTCTGCTGAGCAATACTCAGGTGCTTTTACATTAACCTGCTGACCATACTCTGTTACAAAATAGCTTGGCTCGTCTATGTCTACAACAAATTCCATCAGATAGCCACCAGTAATATCGTCTGGGTTATAAGGAATATTAAAGCCTTTTCTTGAATTGAAATACTGGTCTATATTTACAGTATATTCGTCATTTCCATATAGCTCTTCAAGGTCAGCCTCGTCAATGCCTAGTGCATTAGCTACTGCTTCCTCTGTGTTTTTCTCAAGGTCTGTAATATCTACAAGGTCACCGTCACCAGCCTCTACCTTCTGTGTAAGCTGATATGTACCCAGATACTGACCATTAGCGTATAAATCTACAAAGCGTGAATCTGGTGAATAGTCAATTCCCAGCTCGTGACCGAGGTCGTACATAAACTTATTTCTTATCATTGAATGCTCCTGTGCATTTGCCAGCAAGCACCACTTTTTATTTTTATCCATACCCAGCAAAGAAGCCTTTTTATCAAGCTTTATATTATAAGGCTTTTTGTTCAGGTTCCATGTTGAATGGCCTCTGCCCTTGATTGAATCAAGCTTGTTATCGTATGATACAGAGCCATCATAATCAATCGCTACAAGCTGACCACCCTCTGCATTATCCTTAGACCTGTGAACATAACGCATTGAGCCACTTTCTGTTGTAAGGAATATAGAGCCTATACCTGTTGCCTTCTGCACACACAGGTTGTAATCTGTGCCATCTGCTGTAACAGTATAGGTCTGTCCATTCTCAAAAAAGCCATAGCTGTTACCACTTGTGATTTTGTTACCATTAATTTTTACATCGTCAAAATTATGGTAAACAGTAAGGTCTGATAAATCTGCCGATGATGGCAACGACCAGTAATATGTACCCTTTTGAAGATACCACTTTACTGCGTCAATGTTGTTTGTGGTTTCTGCGTTTGTGCCCTCTGCCCAAAGAGCCTTGTCGGTACTTTGAGCAATATAATCAGGTGCTACTGAAACAACGGCAGAAACACTGATTGGCATACCAACTATTATAATAGTTGCAGCCAGCAGCATTGCTAAGAATTTTGATGTTTTTTTCTTTAAATGCCTCATGATTTTCTTCCTTTCAAATAAAAAATAATATAGTCAATACATAATAGCATGATTATTATGTATTAAATTACAGGACCCTGTGGCACGGTTTAAGGTGTTATTGATCAAACAATGCCACAGGGCAGAGAGAACTAACAAAGTCGTAAAACTTTGCTTAAAAGGTATTTTATCATTTGTATAACAATAAGCGATTAGGTATTATTTTAACAAATCGCAATCGTAATTGCAACGAATTTTTGTAAAAAATAACTATTTACTCTTTCGGTAAACAACATTGTCATTTAATATAACTGTTCTGATCTCGCTTGTGTTTATAAGATATGTTTCACCGTCTTCCTGTCCTCCAGGAATCTTTGTTAAGCTAAGCATAATATTTTCTTCATAGTGTGATTCCTTATGCTTGTGCTGAACTACCCCCTTAACCTCATCGTCATAGCAATAGAAAAAGTATTCTGTGCCATCGTCCATAATAATTTCTGAACGACTATAGTCTATAATTTTATGACAAATATTATCACGGTTTTTATAATCCAGCTCCAGATAATCTCTTATATTACATTCGCAGTAAATGTTCATACCAAATGATGAAATCTCCATATTAACCTTATCAGCAATCGGGTCAACAAAATCAGGAGCATTTTTTACAGTAAGACGCTTTTTTATTCTGTCCTTGTCATCTATGTCGATTGTAAAGCTGACTTTAAACGGCAGCTCATATTTTTTATTCTCAGTATAAGCATATTCATAAAACTCGCCGTTAAAAATCTCTCTGCAGCTTGTATCATCTATACCAAGCTCTTTCTGACGCTCTTCAACAAGATCAGTATAATATCCGTCACTTTTTGAAGCTTTCTGATCAAGTGCTTCAATCACCTTAGAAGCACCAAAGCTTTTGCTTACTATCGATATTGTTGCACCCTGCAAATTTCTTTCCTTTGCTGAAAGCATAACCATTATTTTCAAAGACTTTTTATCTTTACTTAATGAATAGTCTATAGAATCACCACAAGGACCAAAGTAATTGCCGTCTTTATCTTCATAAGCAACATAGCATTCGTAATAATCCCACAGTGATTCACCCTCATTTGTCAACCAGAAAGGATATTTATAACCCTCATCTGTCAACGCTGAACCGTCCTTTTTGGTTACCTCCAGCACCGTATATAGTTTTCTCTCGTCACCAGTAACGCCCAGTAACTCTATATTAAGACATTCATCTGTAGTTGATATGGATAAATCATTACTTTCGTAAAGTCCTGCCGAAGTAATATTGCCACCGAAGAACTCCCCGAAAATTGATTGTACAGTACCAGAGGCATAAATAACGGTAGAACAAATGGTAATACTCATAACCAGCACGGCTGCTATAAGCAACACTCTGAAGTTTTTTCCAGTACACCTTTTCTTATTTTTAATCCCGACTCTATCAAATACATCTGCCTTAATTTTTGCAATATCGATATCCATAGCTGTATCGTCACAAATATCGATATTACCAAGATTCATAAAATCATCATCAAAATCATTTTCGTCAAAGCTATTAAATAGCTCTTTAAAATCATTTTTCATAAAGTGTACCCCCTTTCAAGAAGGCTAGTTTTAATTTTTTCTCGTGTACGCTTTAGTTTAGATTTTACTGTTTCCAGATTAATCGCCATATCGTCTGCAATTTTTGATACAGTCTGACCGTAGTAATAATATCTGATAAGTATTTCTTTGTCGGGCTGCTTTATCTCTTTTATTATTTCCTTCAGCTCGTGATTGATATCTTTTTCCTCAGTTAAATCTTCTACCGAAAAATTATCCTCAGGGTCATAATCGTCAATGTTGAACACTGTTTTGCTGACACAATATGCCATTTTGTTTATTACCCTTGTTCTTGCAATACAAGAAATATAAGCCTTCAGCTTACCGTCCTGCACCTTAACGGCATTATTCCACAAGGTAACAAAAACATCAGCTACAGTTTCTTCCACATCTTCTTTTGTAAGCCCACCCTTAGAAACATTATTGATTATTGCTACAACTAAATGCGTATATGTATCTATTATTTCCTCAAAAGCCTTTTCATCACGCTTTTGCAATTTTCGTACAAGCTTATCCTTCAACTTTTTAAACCCCCACTCTTAAAAAGTATCTTCACTTATAATAACAGCTGAAAGTATAAATCGGGTGCAATAAAATTGAAATTTTTTCAATTTTTATTTTAATTTTAAATTATTCGCTTAACCTGATAATTTCAACAATATACAGGCAAGCTAGCACTTATTGCTCTTAAGAGTAAAACAAATCAAACAGAATTAATTTATCTTACACTGTAAAAAGTATTGGAATTCTGATACCAAGCTATAACTGCCCAAAAAAGTAGCCTCTCTCGGATTTGAGAGAGGCTTGTTTTAAAG
>JAXJDU010000035.1:0-12527 GCA_036301785.1 Acutalibacteraceae bacterium
ATTTAAAAATGCCATTTTCAATGGCATTTTTAGAAAAAAACTATGAGTTAAAGGGCTTTGCCCTTTAAAATCCCATAAGGGGTTTCACCCCTTAACCCCACCAGCCTTTGAAAAGGCTGGACCTAAACTTTACGCTTTTTTCTCCTTAGGCGTGAGCGTTAGCTCACGCCTAAACTACAATTTGTCAGCTTTATTATCTGATAATTACTGTTGTTGCCGGTGGCACTGTTAATGTTGTGCCATTAAGAGTCGCTTTTGCTGGCTCTGTACCACCTGTTTTATCCTGAGCAGTTACCTGTCCACAGATACCACTATAATTCAATAAATCCTTAGAAATATCTGCTGTAACTGTTTCAGTCTGGCTTGCGTTAAAGAATATGATAACACCACTGTCGTTATACTTTGTAACAAAGCCTGTGCCATAGTTATTATCTGTTTCAATTACATCTGTAATCTTACCTCTGGCAATTTCAGGATTCTGAAGCTTCAGCTTTATAATCTCCTGGTATGTCTTGAACAGTGAGTTTTCATCCTTTACAGCCTCTTCAGCTGTAGTTGTAACAGCATTTTCTGCTACCTCAAATGAAATACTTGGCAAGTGGATTTTCTCCCACTCTGTACCGTCCCATGGCATTGGTAAACGATAAGAGCCATCGTTATTTGTACTACCCAGCAACGCAAGCTCTTCACCATAATATGTAAATGAGTTACCTGGTGCAAACATATATAGCATAGCAGCCTGCTTCTGAGTTTTTAAATCCTTACCAAGACCAGCACCACTTCTTGCCATATCGTGGTTAGACAGGAATGAAGCGTTTATAGCATTCGGCTGAGCCTCTGCCATCTGATTTCCCCAGCTTTCAAGTGCTGTACAAAGCTTTGCAACATTTCCTGAACGAGCAGCGTTTGCAAAATGGCCATCTGCCTGGCTCATAGGGAAGTTGAACTGACTGTCAATGCCTGACTGATACCACTCTATAATCTGGCTTGAGCCCCACCAGTTTTCACCTATAATATAGCAATCCTCTTTAATCTCCTTGGCAGTTTTCATAAACCATGTCAAAAACTCAATACCGTCATCACCACCGGTATTGTAATATTTAATAGCATCAAGTCTGAAACCTGCTACACCCATATCAAACCAGAATTGCATAATGTTCTTAATTTCTTCTCTTACCTTTTCGTTTGAAACATTCAACTCTGGCATAGAGCTATCGAAATTAGCTTCGTAAAAATACTCAGTGTCTGGTATGTTGTAATACTGTGATTCTGAGTCCTTCTCCTCTGCCTTTACAAAGTGATAATACTTTGCATATCCATCAAGATTGCCCTGCTTTACCTCTTCACAAGCCTGTACAAACCAAGGGTGAAGGTCTGATGAATGGTTAATAACAAGGTCAGTAATTACGCTGATACCACGCTCGTTACATCCCTCTATAAGCTTTTTAAAATCATCATTTGTACCAAAATTCTCGTCAACCAGACAATAGTCCTCAACTGAATATTTATGATATGATTTTGATTTACAGATAGGTGTAAGCCATATACCATCTATTCCCAAATCATCGCCACCCTCAGGGTTGCCATCGTTAAGATAATCAAGCTTACTTGTAATACCTGGAATATCACCAATCTCATCACCGTTAGAATCACAAAAGCTATGCACAAAAATCTGATAGTAGTTTCTGTAATTGTCTGTTGATTGAACAGCCTTAAGTGGCTGAATCTCTCCTGTTGAAGTATTAGCCTGGTCACCTGCTGAGCTGCCTCCTGCACTGTCTTTGCCACAAGCAGATAAGACCGAAGCACATAGACAAGCTACAAGTGTAACTGATAAAACCTTTTTTAACATATTATTCCTCCTGTTCTTTTACTTCATTTTTTCACTACATTACTATACTATAAGTTATATAAATTTTGAATAATCATACTTTTATAGTGCAAACTATTTATTAGTCACCTGTTGCAATACAGGCATTTGCAAAGTTGAATTTAAAATTCTGGTAATGCATTTACCATTGCCCGATTGTAAACAGGTGCTTTATATACAAATAGAGGTGAAGACACTCTGTCTTCACCTCTTGCTTGTAAAATTTATTTCAGCACTACCTGGTAAAAGGATTAACCCTTTACAGCACCACCTGTAATACCCTCTACATAGAAATTCTGCATCTTGATGAACAGAAGTGTAATTGGAATTGCAACTACTACTGAACCTGCACAGAAGTTGTAGAAATATTCTTCAACCTGCTCTTTTTCTGTCCACTTCCATAGTATCAAAGCAACTGTATACTGATCATAAGCATCACGAAGTAGCATTTTAGCCAGAATAAAGTCTGTCCATGGGCCTATGAAAGATGTAAGAATTGTATATACTACGATTGGCTTTGACATTGGAAGAATAATCTGCCAGAATATCTGGTTTTTATTTGCACCGTCGATTGTAGCAGCCTCGTCAAGAGCCTTTGGTACTGTATCAAAGAAGCCCTTTGAAATGAAGTAACCAAGTGAAGCACCTGCTGAATATACTATTATCAAACCTGCAATGCTCTGTGACAAGCCGATTACCTTCAGAATGTAGTAAATAGCGATCATTGTCATAAAGCCTGGGAACATACCAAGAATCATTGCAACATTCATGAATGCCTTTCTTGCCTTAAATCTCAGACGGCTGAATGTGTATGAAACCATCAGTACGCTTAGTGTAGAAATAATACAAGAGAAAATAGCGATAATGAATGTGTTCAGGAATGCTCTTGGGTAGTTGAATTTGTCTGTGTTTGTAAACAACTCAATATAGTTGTTAAATGTCCATGATTCAGGAATAACTGAATCGATATATGGTGAAGCCTCACCAGAGAACGATGTCATAACAATCCAAAACAAAGGAAGCAACCAGATGATTGAAAGTATAGTCAGGATTGTATATACTGCAGCGTTACCCAATGCTCTTTTTGTCTTATAACTTTTTATCATGAGAACGCCCCCTCATCCTTAACTGATTTTGTATTGTTAAATGTAATCAATGACAATGAACCACAGATGATAAATACAAGGATACCGATAGCAGCAGCCAGGTTGTTATCGTTGTTATTCATTGTTAGCTTATATAGCCATGTTACAAGCAAGTCTGTTTCGCCTGCCTGGTACATATCTACGTTTGAAGGACCACCACCACTTAGAAGGAAGATAACGTTAAAGTTGTTGATGTTACCAACGAATGTTGAAATCAACTGTGGTGTTGTTACGAATACCAGGTATGGTAGTGTAATCTTCATAAACTGTACAACTGGTGTTGCACCGTCGATACGAGCTGACTCATACAGGTCCTCAGGAATATTCATAAGAATACCTGTTGTACTCAAAATTGTGTATGGAATACCAATCCATACGTTTACAAGTATAATTGTAACCTTAGCAACTGTTGGATCACCTGTCAGGAACTTAATAGGCTGGTCAATGATCTCTGCGTTCTGCAGGAATACATTTACAACACCTTCCTGTGAAAGCATCTGAGCCATCAGAAGAAGTGTTACGAACTGAGGTACAGCAACTGCCATTACGAAGCAGGTTCTGAATACGCTCTTGAACTTAAGACCCTTCTTGTTGATAAGCAACGCAACGATTACACCAAGAATGTAACATGAGAATGTTGCAACTACTGCCCAGATAAGTGTCCAGCTAAGAATCTTACCAAATGTTTGTGAATAAAGTGGATTGTCTAAGAAAATGTCTGTAAAGTTACCAAAGCCTACCCATGTAAACAGCTGGTTAGGTGGCTGATGTGCGTGGTCAAAGTTTGTAAACGCAATCAGAATCATAAATATAAGTGGTAGAATTGTAAAGCAACCTACCAGAATAGTTGGCAGAGCAAGAAGAGTTACATGGAACTTCTCGTCCAACAACAATCTAAGATCTTGAGCAAATGAGTTAGGAGTCTGACCTGCCTTAACTATTTTCTCGTTATTTATTGCTACCTTAATATTCAGTATGTAAATAGCTAAGAATATTGCGATAAGAATAAATGTCAGTGTACCAAACAACAGGATAAGCATTGAGTTGTCACCCAACTCTGTTACTGGCATACCGTCTGGACCAATAACTGTACTTTCCTGCTTAGTACCCAATGTACCAAACTGTGACAAATAAGGGCCACCAAAGCCTATCATATAGGCAAAAAACGCAACCTCAGAAATTAAGAAAGCTAAACCCTTTACAATTTGCTTATTCAGCAAACATCCTGCACCCATAACTACATATGATAGCTTTGTTGGCAGTGTACCAATCTTAAAGTTATTTGTGTAATCCTTTAAGAAATCACCGATTGCAACAAAGAAACCAATAATAGCACTGCCTATAGCCTTGAAAAAGCCTGCTATAGCACCAGGAATAGCTGCAAAAAATGTTTTTAGATTATAAGCAAATTTTTCTAAGGGACTGAGCTGTACATAATCGATATACTTCATTATCTTACTCCCCTTAAAAGCTTAAAAATATATATTCGCTTTCATTACTCAAGCAGCCTATATAAAATAGACTGCTTGAGCGAAAACTATTATCTGACAATCAGTATTTTAAAGTCAATTACTGAGCTGTAACACTTGTTACCATGTTGTCAAAAGCCTTACCTAGACCCTCTTCTGAACGGTCCTTGCTCTTGTCAACAACATAGCCACTGAATGCACCTGTTGGATCCCAGAATGAACCAGCAAGACCGATCTGTGGTACTGAGTGCTGCTGCTGATCATAAACAGCCTTCAGACATTCATTGTTCTTAACCTCATCACTTTCAACAAGAGATGTGATTGATGGACCCCAACCTAGCTTATCCATTCTTTCCTTCTGGCACTTCTCGCCTGATAGGTAGTATGCAAGAGCCTGTGATGTGTATGGATACTTTGTATTCTTGTTAACGCCGATCAGCTTGTAACCGAACATTGAGATCATATCCTTGTCCTCGCCATCTATTTTGATTGTAGGTAGCTTAGCACAAGCGAAGTTCTCGCCTAGAGCATCCTTAATAGCGTTCAGCTTCCATGTACCAGATACACCAGCAAGAGCCTTACCGTTTCTTAGTGAAGAAGCAAGAACCTTATCTGTATCGTCGTTAGAGAAGTGTGCATCCTCAGCTAGCAGGTCTGAGAAAGCCTTCGCAACCTTAACTGTAGCTGCCTTATCATAGTTAAGAATCTGGTTGTCATTCTCGCCTAGCTCGTATGTGCCGCCAGCTGTTAGAGGAATTACGCAACCATAGTAACCGTTACCCAGGTTCATGATGAACTTCTTGTCCTTTTCGTTACAAACCTGCATAATGCTCTCTAGTGACTTAATCTCTTCCTCGTTGATCAGAGACTTGTTGTAGTAGATGAAGTAACCGTTGTCACCTGTCTCTGGGAAAGCAACTAGCTGATCTTCTGACTTAGCAACCTGCAAAGCACCCTCTAGGTTGCTCTCTTCGATAGCCTTAGCGTACTGAAGTCTTACAGGAGCTACATAGCCACCTGGATATAGCTTTGAAGCGTGGTCAGATACAAAACCGAATACATCAGCAGCTGCATCTGGGTCTACCATAACTGCACCTGAAGCATCTGACTCACCCTGCTGTACAACTTCGATCTTAATCTTTCTACCCTGAGAGTTGAAGTTATCAGCAAAAGCATTACACTGCTCCTGGAATACGCTTAGAGCGTCTGATGGAGCCCAAACCTTTAGTGTAACCTCGCTATCTTTACCCTCTGTACCAAGAGCTAGCTCAGCGTCAGCCATCATTTCGTCAACTGTTACTGCCTGAACCTCTGTCTGTGCACCACTTGATGCGTTACCACTCTGTGATGAACCCTCTTCTGTGTTGCCGTTACAACCTGCAAATGAAGTAACGATCATTGCTGCTGCAAGCATAACGCCAGCAACTTTCTTTGTTTTGCTAAACATTGTAAATTCCTTCTTTCTTGAAAAGTTTAAAAATTAATACCTTTTTTACTCTCTGGCAGTTGTAAAACTGCTTTTTTGCGTAATTAGACAGTCCGCACAATTGCCATAACTACTGTAGTAATAATATCATACCTACCATCTAAATGCAACTAATTTTAGTTAATTTAGTTACATCAATATAATCAGCGTTCCAAATTTATTTAAATCGCACAATCAAAACTTTTCTTTTTGACTTAATAGCCAAATCATCACATCTGATTTGTGCAACTCGCCCTATACCTCTTTGTGCAAAACGCCAAATCGCTTTCAAAATTTTGTTTATATTGTTACCCTCGTAACATTAACATTTGCAAAATATAGCCATATATTCACCTTTTTATATGTATTTATCATTAAAATACACAAAAGATTGATTATATAAAAAAATCACCACTACATATAGTGTATTATCCCCAAAATAACCATTCTTTTCACCTTAAAGCAAAGCACTCGGCTAAGCCATAAATTAATCATATCTTCATTGACATATTGCGTATAATATTGTAAATTTACTATATAACCTATTTTAAAATACAAGGAGTTTTCTTATGAAGCTTTCACAATTAATCAGCAGCCTTGACTACCAGTGTGTACAGGGCAGTACAGATATAGATATAGAAACCGTAGTATATGATTCACGAAAAGTAACAGCTAACTCTGTTTTCATCTGCGTTAAAGGTGCAATCTCTGACGGACATAAATTCGCACAAATGGCTTGCGAAATGGGAGCTGCTGCACTTGTTGCAGAGGACGATATAGACGTTCCTGAAAACGTTACTGTTATCAAGGTTAAAAACAGCAGATATGCCCTTGCCTGTATTTCTGCCGAATATTTCAATCACCCAGCTAAAAAGCTGAAGGTTATCGGTATTACCGGCACAAAGGGTAAAACCACCACAACATATCTTGTTAAATCTATTCTGGAAAATGCCGGCCATAAATGTGGCTTAGTAGGCACAATAGAAACTATAATAGGCGATAAGGTTATCAAAGCCAACAACACAACACCAGAATCCTATATTTTGCAGGATTACTTCAGCCAGATGGTTGAAGCTGGCTGTGATTGCGTGGTAATGGAGGTTTCTTCTCAGGGACTTATGCTGCACCGTACTGCCGGCTTTATTTTCGATGTCGGAATTTTCACCAACATAGAGCCTGACCACATAGGCCCTAACGAGCATAAGGATTTTGAGGATTATCTTCGTTGCAAAAGCCTGTTGTTCAAACAATGTAAATACGGTATAATAAATGCCGACGCAGACTATGCTGACTACATTATAAGCAACGCTACCTGCGAAACAATGACATACGGCTTTGCAGAAAACGCCAATTTCAGGGCAAACAATGTAACTCTGCTTAACAAGCCGGGTCATCTTGGTGTTTCATACAACATTACCGGCGATATCTCTATGAATGTAGACATAGACCTGCCGGGCAAATTCAGCGTTTATAATTCACTTACAGCAATTGCAATATGCAAGCATTTCGGTATAGAAAACAGCGTTATTACCCAAGCTTTAAACGATGTAAGGGTAAAGGGCAGAATCGAGCTGGTAAAGGTATCTGACGATTTTACACTTATGATAGACTACGCACATAACGCTATGGCACTTGAAAGCCTGCTTACAACATTGCGTGCATATAATCCACAGCGACTTGTATGCCTGTTTGGCTGTGGTGGCGACAGAGCAAGGGACAGACGCTTCAGTATGGGTGAGGTTTCTGGCAATTTAGCAGATTTAACTATTATAACCTCTGACAACCCACGCACAGAAAACCCACAGGCAATTATAGATGACATCATCACAGGCATAAAAAGGACAAACGGAAAGTATGTTGAGATAATCGACAGACGAAAGGCTATTGAGTGGGCTATACACAACGCAGAAGCAGGCGATATAATAGTGCTTGCAGGTAAAGGCCACGAGGACTATCAGGAAATCAACGGTGTAAAAAATCACCTTGACGAGCGTGAGGTTATCGCCGAAGTGTTGGCTGGAATAAAGCAATAACAAACTCAGAACAACAATACATCAATCAAACTAAAACGAGCATATTTAAGTTATACGGAAGTAACTCCTGCACTTAAATATGCTCGTTTATTTTTCTGATACTAAAACCCTCTGTTTTTCAAATCTGCAACCAGCTGAACATAAAATTCCCTTACATCAAAGCCTGGTATATTCTCTCGGTTAAGGTCTATTACATCTCCGTGAGATATTCCTCTTTTTCCACATGGCTTCAAGTGCGTATAGTTACTGCCCCATTTAAATGAAGGCTCTGCCACTAATCCGTCATTGGCACCACTATATTTCTTTACAAGTGGGTACGACACATTAAGTGGGAATTTTCCTCCTGTTGCCCTGCCAAGAGTTGAACCCACGCTCTGATAATAAACCTCTGGCGAATCAATAACCTTTTCGTTGAATTCTCTACAAGCATGGTCGGTAAGGTCACTTACAGCTGCTATAAAATCCGGCTGAGTATCGCCAAGTGCAACAGCAGATGAATTATATGTATCTGCAATTTTACCCACCATATTTTCGGGTGCTACATTCAGCAGGTTATCAACAAATAAACAACCCCTGTGTGGTGTATTTACAGTTGTAAGCGTTGCAACATACTTTGACGCACCAAGCACACTTATGGCATATCTTGAATCTAAGCCACCCTTTGAATGTGCTATTATATTCACCTTTTCACAGCCGGTTTTTTCTGTAATATATTTTATTCTGTCATAAATCTGCTCTGCACTGTCAGCAACAGACGACGCTGACTCGTGCTGTCCATAATAAATTTCAGCACCATTTTTTATAAGCTCTCCTGGCACTCTGCCCCAATAGTTAAGCATTTTAGAATCACGGAAGAAAACACCATGCACAAGTAATATAGGGTACTTAGTGCTGCATATCGCATTTTCCTTACGCTTTTCGTTCAGCTTTATTTTATCAGCTTCAAGCCTGACCTCGCTACGCACCGTATGTATAATTTTAAAAAGCATAATCAGGTTAGCCACAGGTACCATTCCCAAAATAATACCCCATGCTCTTTTTTCTACACCCAGCTGTACAGATGTACAATACACCCTCGTAATTCCATTCCAGAACAGAAACGCTTCTACACCTATAGCCAGCAGCGAGCTTAACCCCCACAGCTGCCATTGGTCAGGTATATATCTAAAAGCTATTACTATATGGTAAACCAGACAAGCTACTGCCGACCACAGAAAAACTGTCAGAAGCTCACAGCCGTCATAGGCTATTCTCAGCCTTATACCCGGAATTTTCCACGACGCTAACGATGGAAAAATATTTATTCCCAATGCTAACGCTATAAGCACCACCAACACAGCTATATTACCACCCTGCGATACATACAAAAAGCTATTTGCCAAAGCAGAAATAATAATTATATTTAAAGCTCTTACTATATATTTCATACTAAACCACCACAACTATACAAACACCTCTGCTTAAAACAAAGCAGAGGTGTAAAATACACTTAATATATATGCACTAAATATATGCACTAACGCATTTTATGTCAGCTTAACCTGCAAACTGATAAATGTCAAGACCTATAGCATAGCTTAAAATCAACAGTACAATCCATAAAATTATGCCAATTACACCACAGATAATACCAGCTATTGCCATAGGGCTTTTGCTGCCCTTACTTCTTGCAACGCCACCGAATATAATACCTAAAATACCTGTAACAGCAGGAAAGCAAAAAAATGAAACTATACCCAACACCAAAGAAGCAATTGCAAAGCCTCTGCCAGGGTCGGCAGGTGTTTGCATTGGCTGATACATTGGCTGCTGATACATTGGCTGCTGATACATTGGCTGCTGATAATTCTGCTGTTGATACTGCTGCTGATAATTTGGTTGCTGATATGTAGCCTGCTGCTCTGTCTGAGACGGCTCTGCTAATTCAGCACCACAATTAACACAAAATCTTGTTCCTGCCTGATTATCTGCACCACATCTGTTACATATCATTTTAATTTCCTCCTCAAAACACAAATCATATATCATAGAAATTTTATCACATTACACACTTTAATTCAATAATAAATCAAGAAAAATAAAGCTATGCAATATTTCTTATTACGCAAAATACAATCAGAGAAACCACACTTACACCCAAAGACCCATATAAAAAAACTGCTTTTCTTGCAAAGCTCGCCTGTTTTATACAGCATAAAACAGCAATAAGATTCCACAGAAAGAACAAGCAAAAGCATACAGGATTATATGCAAATGCAGCTTTAACATCAAAATGAAACAACGCTATAAACATTCTGGATATTCCACAACCCGGGCAGTATAAACCTGTGGTTTTATAATAAAAGCACGGGATAGCCTTGCCAGTAAGCTCTATCCAACCCAGATACAGCAAACCTATTACTATAACCCAAATATAAATTTTAAGTATAGCTTTTCTTGTTTTTATAACATCATAACTATTTTTATTAACCATATTCAATCCTATTATATACAGAAGAAAATCTCATCCATACAAAACCTCATAACCTTAAAATATTTATAGCTATAATTACATACCTGCTTTTTAATCCACATTATTTCACATTATAATTCTGCTACAGCTCTGAGCTGACAAAACTCCTGTAACCACTCAGGCTGGGTATCAATCTGCTCTTTAAGCTTAATCAATGTTCTTTTGCCAACTCTTCTATCCAGCACAGCAAACATTTTAATAATCGGATTTTCTGACTGCACACTACTGCTTATATCCTGATTACGATATATTCTCAGAGCCTCACAAAATTCCTCATCTGTATACTCTGTACGGGAATTTACAGGATATTTCTCCAGCAACGCCCAGAAGCCTTGCCAATACTCGCACACTCCGTACGGCTTTTTATTATCAGTGTAGCCATTAGCTATAAAGAAGGAATTCACAGTTTCCCAGGAAAAACGCTTTATCAGCTTATTGTCAAGGAAAATCTCGAACACATGGCAACCATCCATGCCCTTATAGGCTGTGCAATTATATCTAATTCTGCCACACAAAGACTCTGCCAGCATTTCTTGCTCCAGATATTTTCGCATACCACTCCATGAGCCAAGAATTTTACTCATGTCGCTACCCTCCCAGAATATATTCATTTACAATAAATTAACACTATAAAATCATTATAGCATAACCGATTAATTATTTCTATACTCATTTACTTTACAAAAGCAAAAAGGACAGAAGTTACTCCTGCCCTTTGTTGCTGAACTATATATTTTTACCCTAAAACCACTCTTAACAAATCCATATGAAGTGTTGCCACCTTCGCTGGAGTTGCAGTGTTACTTGCTACAAACAAATTATAGCCTTCATCTGCATTTGTATAATCAAACGCAAAATATCTGCCAATACCACCTGAATGCCATACACCACCATAAATTCCAGGTATCAGTCCATATCCATACTGATTAGCAATCTGATCAGCATAGTTAGTAGTCATTTCTTTGTAGCTATCAGGAGAAATCACCTTGCCACCTCTTAAAGCAGTCAGCCACAAATCCATATCACGAGCTGTAGAAATAAGATTACCTGCACCCTTGGTCAATCCACGCATTTTAGCATCCTCTAAAGAATCAAAGGTTTCGCCATTCAGCCAGGCAGGTGAATCAACAGCTTCTTCAATTGAGCCTGTATTATTCATACCAAGTGGCGTAAAAATGTTTTCTCTCAGAAAATCCATATATTTTTCACCCGATACCTGCTCAACAATATTACCAAGCAAAAAATAATTAGAGTTAGAATAGCTCGTTGTACTGCCTGGCTCAAATTTCAGCTCCTGACTGAAAATCCAGTTTTTAATTATCTCTGTGTTAGCTTCTTCACTATTGTCTGCTGACATATCATCTACTACGCCTTCGTTTACCATATCATAGATTCCTGACTGCATACTTAACAGCTGCTTCAGTGTTATATCCTTACCGATTTCGTATTCAGGGAAGTATTTACTCAGCGTATCATCAAGGCTAAGCTTGCCCTGGTCACGAAGCATTAAAATTGCAGCAGCACAAAACTGCTTAGACACCGAGCCTACTGGCATTGGTGTATCTACTGTAACAGTCTCTTCGTTTTCATTTATTCCTGTGGCTGACTGATAAACCACCTCACCGTTTTTTGCAAGGTAAACTATACCTTCAAAATCACATTTTTTCAAAACCTCATCAATACCACTTTTTATATCTGAATTATCCTTAACAGCCTCGGTCGGCTCAGTTGCAACCGTTGCCTGTGTGGTGCTTTCGGATTCATTTATCTTACTGCCTGTTGAGCAGGCAGCTGTTGTAAACATTGTTAATAAAAGCATAACAGAAAGAATCTTTTTCATAGCCAGTACCTCCTTTTCTTTTTCAGTATAAAACAGTTAGCTTATTTTATCAAACAACCTGTGTTTGCACTAATCAACCAACAGTTGACTTTCACCATATTTTAACTTTAATACAAAAAGAAAACAGATACTACCTTAGTAATATCTGTTTCTTGGTGGGAGATGGTGGATTTTATCGCTCTCGCTTTCGCTC
>JAXJDU010000036.1:0-7030 GCA_036301785.1 Acutalibacteraceae bacterium
CATTTATCTGACAGACAAATGGAGAGTGCCGCCAAAGCTAACCCGTTGTCTAAGGTAAAAATGCGAAAAATTTCAAGCGAAAGCTCAAACGAGAATCCACACGAAAACTTAAATGATAACTCAGGTGAAAAGACGCATGAAAGCTCAGATGAAAATTTAAACGAAAATATCAGTCCCGGGCAAAACGGATGATTCGGCTGTAATATTTTAGATTAGCCACCGATTAAATTTGCTGAAATACTTATGTGCAGATTTTGCACTGAATACCTTTACCCCACTCGGGAATAAATAAAGAAAAGCACCAAAAGTCAGGATAAAACCGGATTTTGGTGCTTTTTATTCAGCGTGTGCTTATTTGATTATAGTTGACTGTTAGCTATAACGCATATAATGCTTTCGGACACACAGATTCTCCTGTGATTTTCAGCTTATTTTCTATCCTCTGCCCTACGCTAACAATTCTGCGTTGAATTACTGCATATAAAATCTATAAAAATTATTTACTTTTAATCAAAGTCAGAATCATTAATAGTTATTACCTCGTCTATATTTTTTTCTTGCAATATCGTGGCGTAGCTTTCGATTTTCTAGGCTGTCGAATATTACAGAAAAATCATAGTCCTCAGGATATAGCTCTGTTGCACTTACAAGCAGCTTAAGTCGTTTATGATTTACAGTTATCTTCTTACCTTTAAGCTGTACACCCACTATGCCCTTATTGTCAGCTGTTTTACATACAATTCCTATTTTCTTATCTGGATATACTGTAACGCTGTCACCCAGCTTGAATTTTAAAGCCGGATTATTTGCTGTTTTAGGAGTTTTCTTCTTTACAATCTTAGCTACATACTGCTTTTCTATTACGGTTATCTTACACTACTATTCTATCTGTATCACTCAGCCTCCACTTGTGCTTTTATTAATTGTACAGTGGAGGCTGTTCCGAACACCAATCAGTCAGATAAAGCTATCTGCTTTTTACTGTGTTTTAAA
Source organism: Acutalibacteraceae bacterium (assembly GCA_036301785.1). Taxonomy (GTDB): domain Bacteria; phylum Bacillota; class Clostridia; order Oscillospirales; family Acutalibacteraceae; genus CAG-964. The sequence continues at coordinate 994 of JAXJDU010000036.1, forward strand.
GCTTATCAGCAATATCAAAAATAAGTTTTTCGGTTTTCTCCCAGCCAAGGCAAGGGTCTGTTATAGATTTTCCGTAAATATGCTCATCAATACCCTGTGCACCGTCCTCAAGGTAGCTTTCAATCATCAGCCCCTTTACCAGCTGTTTTATGTCATTGTTTTCGTTGCGACTGTGAACAATATCCTTTGCAATACGCACCTGCTCAAGATATTTTTTGCCGGAGTTGTTATGGTTTGTGTCTACAATAACCGAAGGATTAGAAAGACCCGATTTTGCGTATAGCTCGCTTACCTGCACAAGGTCTTCGTAGTGGTAGTTAGATGTGCTTTTTCCTGCGTAGTTAATATAGCCACGAAGAATAGAGTGTGCCATAGGATTACCTTCGCTTTCAACCTCCCAGCCACGATATATAAAAGTATGCTTTGATTGTGCAGCGATTATAGCGTTCATCATAACAGTAAGGTCACCACTGGTAGGGTTTTTCATACCAACAGGAATATCAATTCCACTTGCTGTAAGTCTGTGCTGCTGATTTTCTACTGAACGAGCACCAATAGCAACATAAGAAAGAAGGTCAGAAAGGTAACGGTGATTTTCAGGATATAGCATTTCATCAGCACAGGAGAAATTGTAATCTCTTAGTGCAGCCAGATGTAATTCACGGATTGCAGTGATACCCTTGTACATATCTGGCTTTGCGTCTGGGTCTGGCTGATGAAGCATACCTTTATAGCCCTGTCCTGTTGTTCTTGGCTTATTTGTGTAAATTCGTGGGATTATGATAATTTTATCAGAAACCTGATCCTCGATTTTGCGTAAACGAGAAATATATTCAAGCACTGGCTCGCTGTGGTCGGCAGAGCATGGACCGATAATCAGAATGAACTTATCAGATCTACCCTCGAATACATCACATATCTGCTTATCACGGTCAGCTTTAACCTGTACCATTTTATCTGTTAAAGGAAATTCTTTTTTTACCTCCTGTGGAATAGGAAGCTTTCTGTGGAAATTCATACGCATTTTTTTGTACCTCGTTTCAATTTTTTGATTTATATTTGCTTTTGAAAATAAAAAAGTCTGCATATCTGATGTGCTTTAAAAGCACGACGACTGCAGACTGACCATATCATTTTATTACAAGATATGCTTTATACCTTGAATAATCCTGAATACGGGCAGTCCGTGCTAAAAAAGTAATAATAATAAAAGAAATTATTTGTTGTCATGGTTATTTCTCCTTTTTCAGATTTCTGTTCGATGGTTTAACCTTATACACCTTGTGTAAAAATAAAAAATCCACATTCTTTTATGCTTTTCAGCATAGCGAATGTGGACTGACCGTTATATTGACTTCAAAGCGTTTAAGCTCTGGTAATCACATAAGACGGGCAGCCCTTATTAAAAAAGTAATAATAAAAGAAATTATAGCTTTTCATTTTTAACTGCCTCCCTTGTGATTTTATGTTAACATCATACTACTTTAAAACAGTAAAGTCAATAGGTTTATTAAAAAATATAATATTTATTCTGACACTTACTTAATCTACAGAAAAGATTGAAGAGAACATAAGTGCTGAGTAAGCTTTGTTGGCAAGGTGTCATGTCTTAATATTAAAATAAAACGACAATCAGCTGATAAAACACTGCACTATATCGGGTGTCGAGTGTATCCAAAGTGTATACAGAAGCTAAAATCTTAATCCAGTTATATGTGTTCAGCAATCATCCAGCTATCAGGGTTGCAACCCCTGCCATAACAGCAGCCATAACAGGAAATCCAACAATACTGCCTACCCATTTTTTAACTGCTACCTTTACAGGAATATATGGCTTTAAATCCTCTGTACCCTCAATGTGCCATGCCTTTGTCTTGCCAACCCAGAACCAATCTATAAACAGGCGATCAAATAAAGTCATAATCCACATTATAACCGTCATCTGCCAGAAGCCACTCCAGAAGCCTTCTGCACCGTTTATACCGTAAACCATAAATGGAACAACAGTAAATATCGGAATAAAGAGAGCAGCTGTAATTATTGCTGAACGCTTTTTTATTTCCTTTTCGGTAGTATAGCCCAGCTCAACAACTCTTTTCTTTACATCATCTTCATAAAATCCAACGCCACCAACTGGCCCGTTTGCTATTGCCACAGCACAGATTATAAGCAAAACAAAGCACATTACTATTCCTTCTAAAATCAACAACATAAATATTTCTCCTTAATTTTTTCACTAAAATAAAATCAAACGATTTATAAGTCATTTTTTATGTAAAGCTTAAATTTGCAGCAAGCTCTACCCATACCAAGATTTTATTCTTGCCCATACAAACTCAGGGTGCATATTGCCACAGATAATATCATCTCATCTGACTTGCAGACAAGCTGTGTAATACTATTTCTCCTTAACCATCGTAATACCCTCCTGCTTTAAATTTCTTTAATAGAAAAACCCAGATATAGCAAAACTATACCTGGGTGAAAATTTAAAACATACAGACTCCATGTATAGCTTTACTTTCTATACATGAGTCTCGCAATTTAAAACAAGCCAGACCAAAGGGTCAGTATGTTGACTTGCTACGATATTTCGCTTGCTACTCCCTCATGGGTTTATTGTATGATACACTATCAGCTGTAATTTGTCAACCGTTTTTATCCAACATCTGACTAGCCCGTTATAAAAATTTCAAATCTTGTCATTCAGATGCCTTAAAATTATAAATCGGCTTGATGTGTGCGATTATTTCTGCTGTTGGCTTGATATTTGCTACAATTTCGTCCATATTCTTATAAGCCATAGGTGACTCGTCAAGCGTTGCAGTATTTACACAGGTAGTGTAAATGCCTGCCATCTGCTTCTTATACTCCTCCATAGTAAGCTTTTCTAACGCAACAGTACGGGACATTAAACGACCTGCTCCGTGAGGTGCAGAGTAATTCCAGTCTGGGTTACCCTTGCCAACACAGATAAGGCTGCCGTCACGCATATTGATTGGAATTAAAAGCTTTTCGCCTTGCTTTGCAGAAACTGAGCCCTTACGCAGAATCATCTCCTCTACATCAATGTAATTATGAATAGTCTGGAATGATTCCATAGCTGAAAGACTGGTCTTTTCCAGCAGTATTTCAGCCATTTTTTCACGGTTACGCTTTGCAAACTGTTGACAGATATTTATATCGTACAGATAGTCTTCCATAAATGTTCCGTAAAGATAGCAAAGCTCCTTTGGCATGGTAGGAGATTTCTCTTCCCAATCCTTAGCCAGCTGTTTAAGGGTAGCCTGAATTTCGCTTCTTCTGCCCTGTTCCTTATATGTTCGTATAATTTCATCACGCTTTTTGAAATATTCCTCTTTGCCACAGTTTAAATCAACAGCGATTCCCTGATAATAATCTGCCACCTGTGTACCCAGGTTACGGCTGCCAGAATGGATAATAAGATACTTATTGCCGTTTTCGTCTGCATCAATTTCTATAAAGTGGTTGCCACCACCCAAAGTGCCAAGGCTTCTTTCTAGTCTTCTTGTATCCTTAAGATATCTGTAGCAACGAAGCTGTGTTAAATCAAAGCGTTCCTTTCTGCCTTCCCATACATCTCTGCCACATGGAATAGAATGTGCTGCCTCGTCAAATTCTGCAAGGTCAATATCAACCTTACCAAGGCTGACAGTGTACATTCCACAGCCTATGTCAACGCCTACCATATTTGGTACAACCTTGTCAACAATGGTCATTGTAGTACCAATGGTACAGCCCTTGCCGGCGTGAACATCGGGCATAATTCGTATATCAGAGCTTTCAAAAGCCTTTTCGTTGCACACAGCCATTATCTGGTCGTGTGCAGTAGGCTCAAGCTCATCTGTATAGCATATAGCAGTGTTATGTTTTCCTTTTATCTCTATCATAAAAATCCCCTTTCTTATGTGTTGCCTCGCAGTATACCTGTAAGCTGTGACAGAACATCGGTATTACCATTCAGATTAATATTTCCTACATTCTCACAGATACGCTCGATATACTCAAGCTCCTTAAGCTTATACAGGGTTTTGTTCTCATCCATCAGCTTTGCTGTATTCAACAAAGAACGGGTAGAAGCAACCTCTTCTCGGCGAGTAATTACATTTGCCTGTGCACGCTTTTCTGCAACAAGCACTGTATTCATTATCTCACGGATTTCTCCTGGTAAAATAATATCCTTTACACCAGCGTCTGTAATCTCTATAAAAAGCTCCTTTTCTTTAGCCTTTAATCTTTCAAATACAAACTCTGACATTTCAGCCTTATTTTCCAGAATCTCGTCAAGCTTATACTTACCTACATAATCACGCAATGCCAGCTGTGCAGCTACATGCATCTGCTCGGCAAAGTCATCAATCTCTGTATGTATCTTTACATAATCTGTAACACGATAAGTGCATACAAAATTGATACGAAGCGAAACCTTATCCTGAGTCAATATTTCCTGACCAGTAATATTCATCTGCTTCAGTCGGGTATCTACATATTTTATATCTACCTTAACACTGCTTTTCCAGAAATAATATGTACCTGCGTCAAGAATCTTAACAAATTTCTGGTTGAAATACAGCAGTGCCTTCTGATACTCTGAAACCTCAACCTTACTGTAGTACGCAGAGAGAATTTTCGAAAAAATATACTCTGGTACATCATCTGATACCTCTGGTGTTGAGATATCAACCAACTGATAATCATGCTTGTCAGCCATAGCCCAGAATGCATACTTACCATGACGCAAAACAGAAACAAACTTTCCGTTTACGAAATGTAGTGCAAGCTGCTGGTCGGCTACCTCTACTACAGATACAGATTTAGCAAGCTCCTTGTCGCTAAGCAATGTATCAAGTCCACATTTAACAGAAGAAATAGCATGTTCTGTATTCAGCACCTCTATTTCTTTACTGCCGTTAATAAAGTATTTTCCAGCTGTAAGCATTTTTATGTATTTTCCGTTTTTGAATAATAGTCCTCTTTGATTTTCATTGATAATAATTTTTTTCATAAATTCTTTCATAATATATAATCCTCCTAAAGGTTAATTTGCGTAAGCAATTACTCATGCACCAGCTACGGTTGAAAATTTGAGTGGTCGCACATATAAACGGAAAGCAAGCTTCTGGCTTATATGCTTGATACACGGTATCCATTCTCAAGCAAGGTAAAAGGCACATTGCTGACAAAAAGAATTTTCAATTTGCCGGCTGAGCAATTGCTATTTTGTTGTTCAAAAAAACATTGTGTGCTTTCGCACTTGATCATAGTTTGCAGGTAAAATTGCAATTTTCGCATAAGCAGCGAAGTAACTGGTAATATTCTTCATTACCATGGTGGCAAGTGTTCCTCTGGCATACACCTTGGCATAGCCTTGTGCACCGCAGTGACAGAAACATTCATACACTCGCTTGAAGTAACCTTGCAAATATATATTACCAATATCTCCCTTTTTTATCACGGAAAAAAAGCTGCGAACTCATATAAGTTCACAGCTTTTTTGTTTTTTAAGACGGTCGATTATTAAATTTCTGAAATCAACCGGTGCAACAACCTCAACCGTAGGGCCAAAGCTGAGAATACGGATAACCAGCTCTGTTTCATCGGCTTTATTGTATTTAATATGTACAAGATACCTGTTTTCATCTGTTCGCTCTGCCTGCTTTTCAAAATTAGCAAAATGAAGCAAGGTTCTTTCAAGAGAATTACGCTCGTCAAGAATACGCAGTGTTACAGCCTCCTTTGACGATATAGAAACATCATGCTGTGGAAGCTTAGTTTTACGGATTATTTCACACGATGTAATACGGGCTATATTTATAGTACCACCATAACGGCAACCAGTGCTGATAAGACGGAATTTATCATCCTTTTCAGAATATTCTAATCTCTGTGGCATAACGGTAACTGTTGTACCATGCCCTTTGCGATTAACCATGTGTATTTTAAGTGCCTGCTTTTTATTCAAAGCCTTCAATATAGTGCGAAAGCTGTTTATATAATTTTCATCCTCATAAGGGTC
>JAXJDU010000037.1:0-6550 GCA_036301785.1 Acutalibacteraceae bacterium
ATTTGCAGTAGCCACAGCAGTTGTCAGAGTAGCAGTTATATAATGTTTTTTTCATTATGATTTCCCCTTTCTGAAATCTATCTTTATTTTGTGATTTAATAATAACAAAGTGACTTCTCTATCTGTAACTTTCATTGACAAAAAGAAAAACACCGATCGAGTTTTGCCTCAATCGGTGTTTTTATAACTTTTATTCTTCAAAATTATCGGTTAAATCAAAGGTTTTATTTGTTATTATGTTAGCCAAATTTTCAGCAAAATTATGTATTTCAGCAAAATTATCACTTAATTGACTATTTTCTTTCATCTCTTCTTTTGCAACTTCGGAATAGTCTGCCACCTGTTTAATCATTGGATAATACGCTCGCAAATCAATTAAATATTCTTTCTCTATACTATCTGGAAGTAAATCCATCATTGCTTGATACATATAAGGAACAATGAGCCAACACTTACCAGTCAAATAAGAAATATGCATTATTTGATATAGTCCTTTGCTAAAGTCATTATCATCCTGTCTAGTTTCGGTATTGTATTTATCGATTTTGGACATTAATTCAGGAAAATTATTAGCTCCCTCTATTAACGAAATAATCGCTTTATAAACAATAGTTGTATCGGAAGCGAAATAATTCTCATCATTCCAATATGCGTCCATCTCTTCTTCGTCATCTTCAATATCAAATTCATCCCAGTAAGGTTCATATTCGTCATTATAGCTATCTTCATCATAAGAAAACTTTAATATTCTCTGTTCCTCCCATGAGGGGGAGATGATATCAGAAAAAATATCTGTAATTAAATCAATTATTAAATTAATTTCTGTCCAATCAATTTGTGCTATATATGTAGCTGCCTTATCTTTGCAAAAACAACCAAACAATGGGTTAAATACTGTGTTTAAGAAGGCTTTTATAATTTCAATCTTTCTTTGTTTTTTGTATTGTGGGTCATTTGCTATTTTCAAAGCTAAATCATACTTGTAACTAGTTGCCATAAATTCTTCAAGTAACTCATTTAATTCTGATTGTCGGGAAATACAAGTCTGGTAATATTCAGACTTGCGAATAAATCTATCTAGACTTTGACATTCTAGATCTTCAGTATTCAAAGGAATGTTATAAAAGTGCTTCTCTTCCATTGTAAATTGGTTATATGAAGAAAAAAAGTTATAATATTTATGAACCACACCGAGCGGAACAAGTCTTTTCTTTATATGAACACTCTTAAATATCATATTACCTAAAGAATTAAGAACTTCTTTTCCGTTCGATTCTTGTTTAGAAAGTTCTTTTACAGCATTAAAATGAGAAGTGATTTTATTTTCAAGACACTTGTTTTTAAAAGAATACTTCTTCTGATTTGCAGGTATTTTTTCGCACTTTTCTAAAGAAATTATACATAATATGTAGTTTACGCCAATACTATTCTCTGTATCATCCATAATATTAATTAAATCATTAAGGAAACTTTCAAATTTATTTTGCTTATCTTGTGATATCTCAAAGGGAAACCACAATATCGGATCCATGTGTACCAATTTATTTAACCATTGTATTGCAAGTTTCTTGTTCTCTGGAAGAGTTAAATCGTTGTTTTTGAAAAAGTAATACAAAAATCTTCCTGTATGTTCAGCTTCTTCCTCGTCTGCAAAGTAAACAATATGTTCGTACTCGGCAAACTTTTCAACCTGTTGATAAATATAATTGTATAATTCAATGCAGTTATCCCAACATGGATTCAGTTCCAGATTAATCAAGTCAATTACTAACCTATGCAAGGATAGAAATTCACCATTTTTTTGAATTAATCCTATTTCTATAAGTTCATTAAGTGGATCAAGTGTTTCGATGGCAATTAAATCTTTGTATATAGATTTATTGAGCTTTACAAAACTTAGCAAGCTAATATTTTGTAAAACTTGTTTTTGTGCTTCACTCAGATTAGTAATGCTAAATACAGCTCTAAGAATACTTAGGGAATGATCTTTCACTACATCCTCATCTTTATTTACAATGATTCTTTCAGCATTTTCTAAAGAAGTAAATCCGGACTTAACTTTCTGATAAAGCTCTTCAACATACCAACCTGAATACCACATTTGTTTTGCTAATAGCTCTGTTGCGTATGTATGATTTTCAATCAGTTTAAAGATTTTCTTTAATATACATCTATCTTCCACAGTAATTGATGTGATTTTCGCATTAGTAATAAACATCTGCTCCAATTCAGAGTTAGCAAGCTCCTTTACCTCGATATAACCATACTTATCACCGTTATAAACAGAGCTAAAATCAGTACGAGTAGCTACTAAGATGTTTGCCTTTGTTTCAAACAACGATTTAAGACCATTGTCTGCACCGAGCTTAATATCAAAGTTATCAACTATAACTAATGTGTGTTCATCTAGCAGATTACGAAGCTTACGCCATTTTTCCTTGCTGTCATCTGTATCAAAATTAACGATATCTATATCATTAAGAAGCTCTTGTAGGGTATCATTTCCGTTGTATTTTATAAACAGAACATTATCATATTTCTTACTGTTAAGCTGTGCATATCTGCGTGTTATTTCAGTTTTACCAATACCACCAAATCCGTGTAAAAATACAGCTTTCTTTTTTGAATCAAAATATGACTTAATAAGATTAAGTTCATTCTCTCTACCAAAGAAGCAACCACTACAGCAAATATCGTCACCTTTTAGATATACATCGCTGTTTGCAACCTTAATGGCCTCTGTTAAAGCCTTTATAAGGTCATTTGCTGATTGATAACGACATTTAATGTTAGCAGAGATAGTTTTTCTGAAAATATTACCAAGAAGTCTTTTTATCTTTGGATTTACATCCTCAAACAATTCTCCGTCAAACTCCCATTCAGCAAAAAGACAAGAATCACCACATTCAACCTGTCTGCCCATAACTTTCTCAAAAAGTACAGCGCCAATAGCATAAATATCTGTAGTAGGACATAATTTATTGATTTTACCTTGTTTCTGTTCTGGTGCAGCCCAGTCATCTGAATAAGAGCAAACCTGAACTTTGCCTGACTTAATATCTTCGATAGGTGTTATAGTATCCATGTCAAATAATATAATATGGTCACTTGGACGAGGATATACAAGGAAATTACTTGGCTTTATATCAAGGTGAAGATATCCGTTTTTGTGATATTCACCTACAACATACGCAAGTAATTTTACAGTGGTTAATATATCACTAAGATTATTTGCATTATCGTTATCAAAAGTAACTCCGTCATTTGCATCCATAACTATATACAACGTTTCGTTACACCTGCCGATATCAAAAGCATGGACTATATAGTTACCTTTTTGATTATTCATCAGCTTTTTATATGTAGTTGTAAATGAAAGCTGTTTTTGTATTCTTTCATTTTCTGACATCCATACGAGAGTTTCACCCTCACGAATGACATCAGCATTATACGGATAGCACTCTTTAATATTTACACGATGAGGCAACCCTAGATTGTCTTCATAATAAGCAGAATACACAATACAAGTAGCACCATCGCCAATAACTGTGTCAATGGTATATTCTCGGTTATTAAGATTGATTTTATCACCCTGATTTAAGGGAACTCTTTTCATAGTATTACACACTCCTTTATTGTTGTGTATACATATTACATTACAGAAATCCGTATCTGTAACTTTCATTGATTAATCTTCCTCAAGCACTTCGGCTATTATTTCTCTGAATGTATCTAATGGATTGTTTGACATTGCACAAAACGAAAACAGCCAATCGTAGGGATTTCCATAATATACAGGAGAAAAGCCACTGTAATTAAGGTAGTTGTTTATCTCATCAATATAAACCTCTATATCAGATTCTGCGTTATTAAAACGCAGGGTAACCCAATGCTTATATGAAGAAAGTAAAATAATAAGTTTGCGTAGTTCTTCATAAGTAGTTTCTTTCTTGGATAGCGTACCTGCTTCAGGAAATCTGCTTTTGATTTCTTTTGGAAGTCGAGAATTTTTGAAAAATGTTTTTGTTCCTTTTTCACCTGACACAGGAAGATTCGTAATAACCTCGTAAGTGAAATTCTTAGAAGTTCTATCACAACCGATAAAACAATCTCGGTACTCTGGAAGTTCTGATTCTTTTTTTGCGAGCCCATTTGCCTGTGATATAAGTTTTTTTACTGTTTCCTTGGCAGATACATTTCTTTTCTCAAGATTATGTCCGTGGTTTTTTATGTACTCAACCAAAGCATTCTCATCTGCCATAGCTTGTACATCATTTTTTATTTGTGAAGTATATGCTGTATAGTCGCTATTATCAAAATCCATATCTTTAACAATATCAAGAATACGATTTACATCTTGCCATGATTTATTATTGGCAGTACAAAAATAACATACGATATCTACCATATTACGATAATCAAAAGCACGGTCAAGATAGACTTTGTGGAACAATTCGGCAGTTTCTTCCGTAGTAAGTTGCAAAGCAAATGCAAGTGCGAAAATTCTTTTTCTGTTATTATCACCCTTATCAGGACGTAGTCCAACCTTAAACCAATTTCTAAATGTACCTGTATTAGCAATATCTTTAACAGGAACTCCTGTTTCTTTACATAATTTTTCAATATATTTAGTAGCTGTGTCAGCAGTTAACCCAGGGTTACGGTTTTGAAGAAAGCAAAGCAAGCCATCTCCAAAAGTGCGAAATGTTTCTTCGCTATTTAACAATTCAATTAATTTATGGTAATCTTCATCATTATTATCAAAATTTTGTTTAAATAATAAGTCTTCGCTTCTTTGTGTATATGTCATTATGATTCACCTCTTTTCCTTAAAGCTCTTTTCTAAAGCATATAATACGGTTAGCTTCATCAAAACCCATAGATAAATGAAATTTTAAGCTTGTAAGATTATCAAGCTCGCAGTCACTTGCAAACTCTTTGCAGCCTTTATCTTTTGCCCAGTTTTCGCACGCATTAAGAAGTTCTTTTGCGTAGCCTTTGTTACGAAAATTTTCTTCTACAAATATACCCTCTAGATATCCCACAGGAGAGCTTTTTGTACCCTCTACATAGTCAAATCGCAAACCACATTGCGCAAAACCTACGGGCAAGTTGTCTCTATAGTTGATAAAAAATATTAATTTATTATTCTTAATTTCTTCTAAAAATTCTGCTTCTAACTCATCAATAGTATGGCTACTCCACATCTGAACAGCCATTTCTGCCAAAACACGAGCATCGTCCTTAGTTGCTTTCTGTATCATAGGAAACACCTCCACAAATTAGAATTTATCAAATTGCTGATATTTCTTTTACCAATTCCTCAAAGCCATTAACCGAAACCCCATTGTATGATACTTTTCTGCTGTTTAATAAAACAGGATTCATACCCACTTTTTTAGCAGCCTCAAGATTTCCTTCTCTATCATCTATATAAATGCAATCTTCTGCATTAAGACCTAATTTTTCAATTGTTAGAAAGAAAATACGCTCATCAGGTTTTTGAATTTTTAAATCACCACTTATACTGATTACATCAAAATATTTGTTTAAATCAAATTTTTCACGAAGATACTTGCTCCATCTGCTGGAATCATTCGATATAATAGCTAATTTATATTTATCCTTAACCTTTTCGATAAAATCTATAAAGCCGTTCGTTAATTCTATAGTATCAAGATATTCCTTTTCAATTTTTTCTAAATCTCCCTGAAACCCAATAGCTTCCCATACTTCCAGAGAGGTCAACTCTCCAATATCTGCTTTAAACCAAGGATTGTATATCTCTTCAGGGTTTAAGTCAGGAAATGTCTGTTGTACATAAGGAATAAAATCATCTCCTGTCTGCTTTACTATTACACCATACATATCTAAAACTATAGCTTTCATAACTTAATTATCCTTTCGTTAAATTGGAATTTGACGCTTTGAAAAACTTCCATTCGTCATCGTCTTTTTCAAAGATTAAACTAAAATCTGAATTCACATAAATCCCAACATATCCTACCGTTACCTTTGCAAAAGTAATTTCTACCCATGATGGATAAAACTGATAATTTTTCACATCATGTTGTAACTGTTTTTCGTATTTTTGTTCACTGTCTTTTTGTGCAAGATTATCAATCAAATTAAATTCCATAAAAAATTGAATCAGAAAGTCTCTGGATACAGAATTAACACCATAAAACTCTATTCCCGTTTCAGTATCAGTAATCACATCCGGTAGCACATTCATCTGCTGTATGTTTTTTACTAAATTTAAAAAGTCAAATCTATTTAACGGAAAATTGTTATTCATAATATTCTCTCCTCCAAATTCAAGTTTGTTTTTACCGATATTATATCAGTCACTCTTTGTTTTGTCTATCAATTAAAACAAGTTCAAATAGGTGCTTGAACAAATTGACAGCAGTTTTAATCTCTAAATTTGATACTTAAAAACATCGGCAATATTTAAAATCATAATAACTTTATAATTGTTATTTTGCCGATATTGTGGTATAATATTTATGTAAAACTCATACTAGGAGGTAATTATGCAATACTTATC
>JAXJDU010000038.1:0-1976 GCA_036301785.1 Acutalibacteraceae bacterium
GTCCCCCTTTGGTCGTGTGGGGAGGGTTAAGGGAGGGGATTTCGAAATTCCCTCCCTTGCAATCTTTGCTTACTTTCTTTTGTAAGAAAGTAAGTCCCCGTGCGGGACTAGCACTTTAAATAATAAAAGGTTTTTATATTATAAAAATAGTTTGTAAGAGTGTAAAATTCAAGATTGCTATAAAAGCAAGTAAGAGTTCGACACATTACATGTGTCCCTTATAAAAAATACTTTAAATCAGTACAAACTAACTGTAAATATTAAAATTTTATCATTGTGCTATAAAGCCATACAGAGTGCAACTCTGACCGATAAACTACAATTTGTTCTTCTTAAATCAAAACCTGCTCAAACTCTGATATATTTTCAAAGCCGATATTTTTATAAAATTTCAAATTCTCGTTTTTATCCCGTTGTAAAAATATATCTGTTATATTTTTATTCGTAAGCTGTCTGCAAAGCTGTGTAACAACAGCTGTACCATAGCCACGCTTTTTGTATTGTGGCAAGGTTGCAACACCTGCTATTACAGCCGAGGTTTTATCCAGTGCAGTTGCAACACAGCAGCATATTAATTTTTCATTGCTATATAAACCTACAGCATACGCTGTATTTTTACGCAGACGGTGGTTAAGGTCTACATAAAAATCCTCAAACTCTGGCACTGCAAAGCTTTCGCTTTTATTGGCTTTAAGAATGTCATAATACTCATACAAATTCACATTATCAGAAAATGTATAATCACCACAAGGCTGTGTGTTATCGCTTTTAATATCAGTAAGCTTCATAACATCGCCAACCATGCCACCCATATTTATCCTTTTGCAAAGTAAAGCAGTACCACCTGCTATACGGCACATATTTATTATTTCTTCAAAATCTGCACCACTTTGAATGTCAGCGATAAACTCGCCACCATAACGAACAACATAGGCTGTAATTCTGTCATCAATAAGCTGATACCACACATCGCACAAACCGTTATATTCTCCGTAAGCATTCAAAAGTCCCTTTACTCTTGTAGCAAAGGGATTTTCTGAAGCCTGCATAATATAATTCTGTATAATATCGCTTTTATATTCTGCTAAATATATCATAGGCTGTTGCTTAAAATTTTATTTGCCATCTGTGATACAACCTGATGTACAGAATTTAAATCCTGTGCTGAAATCATACCACATGGTGAGTGTAAATATCTGCAAGGCAAAGACACAGCCAAGGTGCGTACTCCACCCCTTGAGGTCTGAATTGCTCCTGCGTCATTTCCACCTGCTACAGCCTGCTTAAACTGCACCTTTACATTGTCGCCTGCACACTTCATAGCAGAAGCAACAAGCTCTTTATCGTAGATTGTTCGTCTGTCCATAAACGAAATAACTGCACCGTTACCAACAAAGCAAACCTTTTTGTCATCGGCTACATCTGGTATATCAGCAGCAGTAGTTGCCTCTACAACAATTGCAAAATCAGGCTCAACAGTATAGGCTGCACATTTAGCACCTCTCAGCCCTACCTCCTCTTGCACAACAAAAGAAAAATATGTGTCGTACTCAAGGTCAGAATTAATCATATCTATCATAATGGCACAGCCTGCTCTGTCATCAAGAGCCTTGCCTGTGATGATATCATTCTCCCACTTAAAATCACAGTCAAACTGAATACTATCGCCAAGTGAAACATACTGCAAAGCTTCTTCTTTGCTTGTTGCTCCGATATCTATGCACATAGAATCAATCTTAGGCACAGAATCTCTCTGCTCTGCTGACAACAAATGCATAGGTGCTGCACATACAACACCACCTACATTTTTACCTACGGTAACACTTTTACCCATTATAACTCGTCTGTCAATGCCACCAACCTCGTCAAACTTTAAATATCCACCCGAAGTAATATTGGTAACAATAAATCCGACCTCGTCCATATGTGCAGAAATAAGAAGCTTTTTATCTGGTGTTTTTTTACCCTTTTTAAAA
>JAXJDU010000039.1:0-7725 GCA_036301785.1 Acutalibacteraceae bacterium
GGCATAACAGGAATAAAGCATATTTTTGACGGATATGATTATATGCTTGCTATGGGAGAAATAGAGTTAGCAAATATCTGCCTGACACATTCATTTCCTTTAAAAAATATTAATTCTTTTTTCGGTAAATTTGATTGCACTACAGAACAAATTGAGTTTCTGAAAAGCTTTTTAAACACTTATGAATATAATAATTATGATAAACTGATACAGCTATGCGATGCAATATCGCTACCAAATGGTGCGTGTATTATGGAAAAACGCTTTGTGGATGTTGCATTAAGGCATGGTGTTAATGAGCTTACAATTAAAAAATGGAAATCTTTCATCGAGATAAAAAAATATTTCGATGAATTATGTGGTTGCGATATATATTCATTGCTACCAAATGTTTTAGAAAATTCAACAGTTAATTTAATATGAAAAAAATAATTCATTATATAACAGGAAAAACCATGACACTACTAGAATACTTAAAAAACTACACAAATAAAAACACAACCCCATTTCATATGCCAGGGCATAAAAGAAACACACAGCTTGCACAGTATTTGCAAACATTCGGTGCAGAGTACGACCTTACCGAGATTTACTCTATGGATGATTTACACGCACCAGAGGGAATTATAAAGGAATGTCAGCAAAACGCAGAAAAGCTGTGGAATAGCAATCACAGTTATTTTCTTGTAAATGGCAGTACCTGTGGCATTTTAGCAGGCATAAGAGCCTGTACTAAAAATGGTGATAGGGTACTTGTAGCCAGAAATTGCCATAAATCAGTGTATAATGCCATAGAGCTGTGCAACCTGAATCCAACCTATATAATCCCGGATTTACTCGAGGGTTTACCGATATACTCATCATTAAACCCTCAAACCATATATAACAAGCTATCAGAAAGCTTTAAAAATGGTGAAAAAATCAGCCTGCTGATTTTAACAAGCCCTACATACGAGGGTGTAATAAGTGATGTTGCCCAAATAACAGAAATCGCACACAGCTTTAATGTACCAGTGCTTGTAGATGAAGCACACGGCAGTCACCTTGATTTATCAGAGCATTTTACAGGTGGGGCAGTAAAGGCAGGTGCAGATATTGTTATACAAAGCTTGCACAAAACCTTGCCAAGCCTTACTCAAACAGCTATAGTACACCTTAACTCAAAAATTGTAACAGCTAATCAGCTCCAGCGACAGCTTTCTGTTTTTCAGACAAGCAGTCCGTCATATCTGCTTATGTCATCGATTGACAGCTGTGTGAACCTGATTAAAAACAATTCTGCACTTTTCGAGAGCTGGAATGAAAATCTTAACACCTTCAAGAAGGAAATTTCAAGATTTACAAAGCTTTCTGTGCTTGATTACACAGCTAAAAATAATTACTTTTTGTTCGATAAAAGCAAAATAGTTATTTCTACAGCTAATACAGATATCAACGCTGTTACACTTATGGATATATTGCGTACACGATTTAATATAGAGCTTGAAATGTGCAGTGGTGATTATGCTATTGCTATGACCTCAATGGCAGATAGCAAAGATGATTTTAATAAGCTTGCACACGCATTGAATCAGATAGATATCTCAATTTCAGAATCAGGCAGAAAAAGCTATTCTCTTGTTGTTTCAAGCCTTCCTGAAGCAAAAGCTACTATACAGGAGGCTTTAAGCTGTGACTATGTCGAGGTTGATATCAATAATGCAATCGGAAAAGCTTCAGCAGAATATGTGTGGATATATCCACCAGGTATACCGATTATCACTCCCGGCGAGGTTATCACCGAGGAAGCAGTAAGCATTATAAGGTCAGCAGATGAAAACTCCCTGAATTTACAGAAAACAATAACAGATAAGGCTGATATTATTGCAGTTTTAGCATGAAAAAACCTCCTGTGGCATAGCACCATAGGAGGTTTTTAAGATTATCGCATTTTCAAAGTAATGTCATCACCGTCATCTTCTTCAAGCCTGCGTTTGTTTTGTTCAGAGTAAATAGCTTCCATTTTTAAGCCGATTGTATTAAGCTCTTCAGAAAATCTCTGGAATTGCTCGCTTATCTCGTTTGAAAATTCGTCCTGTAAGGTTTTGTAGTGTAGCTGGTGTTCAATATTTGCCCAGCAATCCATTGTAAGTGTTCTTATCTGAATCTCAACAGGGTAATATTCAACGCCTTTTAAATAATGTATAGGCACTACCACAATTAAATGGTAGCTTCTGTAGCCGGACTTTTTAGGTTTTTTAATATAATCGCTTTCCTTTACAATATCAAGGCAGGATTTCAAAGCCCTTACAACCTCGTAAACATCCTGCTGATAATAGGTAATTACTCTTACGCCTGCAATATCTGTCAGATAATCCTTTGCATATTCAAGCTCGGGTGGATAACCTCGTTTTGCAAGCTTGTTAAGAATACTGTCAAGGGATTTAACTCTGTTGATAATCTGGTGAATAGGGTTGTGTCTGTGCAAATGACCATAGTCAGAGTCGAGTGCTTCAAGTCTGATTTTTACAAGCTTGATTGCGTCCTTATATGGTCGTGTAAATTCGTTATATTCCTGTATAACGCTGTTCATTTCGTAAGTATTATTCTTCTTCATGATATACCCTTTAATGGTTGGTAGAAATACACAAAATTATCGCTGTACACTTGTGTAAGTTCTACTATTAAAATTGCAGTTTGTTCATGATTTGTTCATAATTTTGTATTATATTATAAGTACAGTAGTTCAACAGAAAACTACAAATAAATTTGTTTTTCTCATTTTTTCTTCTTATATATTCTCATACAAAAGCATTGCAGTTTTGCAATGCTTTTGTTTTTTTCAGATGACTACAATAAAGCTTATTTATCATAGTCATCTAAAAATGAAATCTCGTTGCCTTCTTTATGATAGCTTATAATGGTAGAAAGATTTACATTACACACGCTGTTGAATATGTTGTATTCAACAAGTGGATTTACCTTTTTAAGCTGTGCGATAAGCTCTTTTATTTCAGCTCTTTTAGATATATGCTCACCGTTTGCCTGAGATTCCTTTTCTGTAAGGGTACAGGCACAGGCTATAAACTCAAGCTCGTTATATCGCACCCAGTTGCTTATGTCGCTTTCACGCACCATATATAACGGGCGAATAAGCTCCATGCCCTCAAAATTAGTGCTGTGCAGCTTTGGCATCATAGTCTGTAGCTGTCCACCGTAAAGCATACCCATAAATATGGTTTCAATAACATCATCATAATGATGCCCCAGTGCTATTTTATTACATCCAAGCTCCTTAGCGTATTTGTAAAGGTAACCTCTACGCATTCTTGCACATAAATAGCATGGACTTTTTGCTGTTTTGTCAACCACATCAAAAACAGAGGTTTCAAAAATCCTTACAGGGATATTAAGTAATTTACAGTTGTACTCAATTTTTTCTCTGTTTTCTTTGTTGTAGCCAGGGTCCATGCATATATACTCTACTTCAAAATGAGTTTCACTGTATTTTTGCAGATACTCTATGCATTTTGCCAGCAATACCGAGTCTTTGCCACCCGAAATGCAAACAGCAATTTTGTCACCCTCGTTTATCATTTTGTATTCCTTAGTGCCCATAATGAACCTGTTCCATATAGGCTTACGGAATTTTTTTATGATACTTTTTTCAACTGCTATGTGTTTATCCATGGCTTATTTTTTTCTCATATCCTTTACATTTACGGTAGTACCGTCTGGTCTTTCTATTACCATGTTGTCAAGCTGACCTCTCAGGCTTGCTCTGAATTCGCCGATATATTCTTCACGCAAAGCCTTTTGCTCAGCAAGCTCTTCCTCTGTAAGACCAGTAGTTTTTTTCTTCTTAGCAAGCTCGTTTATTCTTTCAAGCTTAGAATTTTCCATTGGAGATTCTCCTTTCTTTTAATTCATCCTATGAGATTATACCACAAAGAAAAGCTTTGTAAATAAATATTTTGTAAATTGTTTTCTTTAACAAATCGTATTGAAATTTTTGTCAATTGTGATAATATATGTATATATAGTGTGAAAGGATGATAAATATGAATAATTTCAGCTTGTTTTATCCAATGAATTACGAAAGGTCACCGTTAAGGATGAGCGAGGACGCTATAAATGATTTATCGCTTGACCATATTATAAATACACTTACAGAAGATGCCTTTGAGCGAACCAGTATAAAAGAGCTTATGACTCAGATAGAGTGCAATGTAGAGCTTATAAAATACAGATGTGATGTTTTTGAGGATTTCCTCAGGTTGCCACAGCTTCGCTACAGCCTTACCGAGCTTCTTTCAATGCTTAACGAGCTTAAGGAGCTTGAAAAATTCAAAAAGGACAGCGACGCTTCTTCTTTGTGGCAGATTATAAACAGACTGCGTGAAATTGACAGATATATAAACTGCATTACTTCATTAAGAAATATACTAGGTACTATGGAGCTGAGATCAGAGGGCTTATGCACACTGAGAAAGCTTGTTAATGATATTTATATTGATGGTTCATTTGAGCCACTTAAGCAGGATATAGATGACGCCTTCAGACAGGCAAGACAGCTTAAAAGTGTAACAATAGGAGTAAACCTTGACGATATGCTAAGACCTAACAGAGCTGGTATTTTGTCGCTTAACAGCGAGGAATTTACAGACAGTGGTATTCTTAAACGCTTTATGGCTATATCAACAAAAAAAGAGGGAGGTTTGCTGCCAGGCAATGACTATGCCCACCTTAAAACCTTCCACGCTGCTGCATCAAAGGACTTTAAGCTGGCCTATGATGACACACCAACAGGACATGATAAATTATCAAGCAGTATGAAGCAGGTTGTTACAGAAATTATGGACAGAGTTGTAAGAAACCTGAAGGATGTTCTGCAAAAGCATGTTAATGTTAATGGCTATATGTTTATATCACTTATGCCAGAAATAATTTTTTATATTCGTTGGGCAGAGTTTATCGAAAAAATTCACGAAAGGGGTCTGCCACTTTGTAAGGCGTATATTCTGTCTACAGAATACAGAGAAATACATGCCCGTGGTATATATAACCTGAAGCTTGGAATAAAGGCTGTAAATGGTGAAAATCTTAATATTGTTACAAACGATTTGGATTTTGATGACCATACAGGCAGAGTCTTTATTCTTACAGGACCTAACCGTGGTGGTAAAACAACTATTACACAGGCATTAGGAATTGCAATTTTAATGGCACAGTGTGGTATATATGTACCTTGCGAGAATTTTTCTTTAAGTCCTTGTGATAATATCTATACACATTTCCCAGCTGACGAAAACGAAACTGTAGACCTTGGCAGACTAGGCGAGGAGTCAAAACGACTTTCTGAAATATTCGGAAAGGCAACACAAAACAGCTTATTGCTACTCAATGAAAGCTTAGCCACAACAAATGTAACCGAGGGCGTGTATATTGCAACCGATGTTATAAAGGCAATGCGTTATTTAGGCGTAAGATGTATTTTTAATACACATATGCACGAGCTTGGTGCAACTGTAGCAAATATGAACGAGGCTGTTAACGGAGCTTCTAAAATTGAAAGTCTGGTTACAGGTGTAGAAAACGGTGAGCGTTCGTTCAAGGTTTATGTCAACCCACCACAGGGATTAAGCTACGCAAGAGATATTGCACTGAAATATGGTGTTACCTTTGATAAAATCAAAGAAACAATAGATAATAAGTAAAATAATTATATATTTAATGCAAAATAAAACATTAGTTCTTGTTCAATTTACAAAAATGTAATTTTTAATAAGATATTATGGTTGAAAAAGACCTGCAATATATGTTATAATAGAGAGCATAATTGGAAAGTAGGTGTTAATATGGCTGATTTATGCTACGGTTGTATGAAAGAATTGCACGACGAGCAGGTTTGTCCTCACTGTGGTTTTTCACAGGATGCTGTGCAGGCGTCACATTTTCTGCCATTAGGTGCAAAGCTTGAAAACGATAGATATATCGTAGGAAAGGTACTGGATAACAGGTCAGATAGTGCCAGATATATTGGTTATGATCAGAAAAGAAAGAAGACAGTAACTATACAGGAATTTTTACCTAAGGATTTATTTACCCGTTCTGAAAACAGTGCAGTTGTTACTGTTAAAAAGGAAAACGGTAAAAAGTTCAATGCCCTTAAGCAGCAGTTTATGCAGGTGGGTAATAAGGTAAAGGGTATTACTGAATGTGATTGTATAGTTAAGGTAGAGGCAGTTTTCCAGGATAACAATACAGCGTATATTGTTAATGAGTATGAAGAAGTGATTCCATTTGGTGAGTATGTTCAACGCAGTGGTGGCAGATTGGAATGGGAGGTAGCAAGACCTCTTATCAAGCCTTTACTTGACGGACTTACTGCTATATCAGAAAAAGGCATAGCTCACCTTGCTATTTGCCCTGCAAACCTTGTAGTTACAGCTGACGGTAAGGTTAAGCTGACAGGCTTTGCAATTGAGGGCATAAGAAAGGTAGACGGAGATTTACCTCCACAGCTGTTTTCTGGTTGCAGTGCTCTTGAGCAATATGAATCAGGTACTAAGCTGGACACAGTAACCGATATTTACGGCTTCTGTGCAACTCTGTTCTTTGCTCTTACAGGCAGACTACCATCAGAGGCATTAAAAAGAAAAGAAGACAGCCGTTTGCTTATGAGCACAAATGTAGCTAAAAAGTTACCACCATTTGTTATTTCAACTCTTGCAAAGGGCTTGCAGGTAAACAAACAGGATAGAATTTCAACATTCAAAGAGCTTTCAGAGCAGCTTTCTGCTACTCCAACTGTTCAGGCAATGCAGAATGAAATTTCTAATACTGTAAAGGTAGATACTGCCGAAGCTACAGAAAAACCAAGAAAAGTAAGCAACTTTGCGTTGGGTGTTATTTCAATGGTTATTGCACTTGCTATTTTTGGCGTTCTTGGCTATATGTGGTATTCAACAAATCCTCTTGACGGTTTGTTTGACCTTAACGAAACAGCAACAGAGGGTGCTTCTACATCTCCAGAGGAGCTTGTAGAGGGCTACACATATCCACCAGACAGTAAGTATTTCAGAGTTCCTGACTTTACAGGCAAAACATGGCAAGAGGCTTCTACAATTGCTGCTGAATCAACAGAATACTATATTTATAAGGCTATAGACGAAGAATTCAGCGACACTGTTCCACAGGGTAAAATCTGTAAGCAGACACCAGAGGCTAACAAGACAGTTACCCGTGGTAATGACGGTGTTACAATTACTTGTACTATCAGTAAGGGTGCACAGTTCAGAGCATTGCCAGAGGTTGATGACCTGAATAAAGACCAGGCTACAAAGAGCCTTACAGACCAGGGCTTTGTTGTTAATTCTACATTGACATACAGCGATGATATTGCAGCTGGTAATGTTATTTCTTACTCAGGTAATGCTAAAGCAGGCGATAAGCTTGAGTATGGTTCAACAGTAACAGTAAGCATCAGTCTTGGTAAAAAGCCAGAGACGGCTACAGAGAAAACCTTTGTATATGTAGAGGAAGCTGAACAACCTGCAGAGGTAATACAAGCACCAACAGCACCAGCAGAGGTTACAGAATAATATAGTATAATCAATACAACCATAAAACAGCCACCAACAGTTGAAATAAATGTTGGTGGCTGTTATAATTAATACTATGTAAATTGTAGTTTGTGGGTATAACAACAAACTGCGATAGAGAAAAGCGTAAAGTTTAGGTCCA
>JAXJDU010000040.1:0-2877 GCA_036301785.1 Acutalibacteraceae bacterium
CGGATATTCTGTTTTTGATTTAATAAGTGGTGACTGCGTAGTAACTGCTGTAGGTGTAGTGCCGTCAATAAATGTCGGCGAGGAGGTTAAGCTTATAGGAGTATACAAAAATCACCCTACCTATGGCGAGCAATTCGCCTTTGATGTATGCGAAAGAACAATACCATCTACTACTGCTGCAATACTTAAATACCTGTCTTCTGGTGCAGTCAAGGGAATCGGGCCATCTACTGCACGAAAGCTGGTTGAGGAGTTTGGCGAAAATACGCTTGAAATTATGGAAAACCAGCCAGAAAAGCTTACTAAAATCAAGGGTATAAGTGCAGACAAGGCAAAAAGCATAAATAAATCTATCGAACAGCTTTTTGGTGCAAGAAAGGTAATGACAGAGCTTGCAAAATACGGTATAAATGCACATCAGGCTATAAAGGCATGGAATATATATGGCAAGCAGGTAATGGATATTATAAAGGAAAATCCATACACACTATGCAACAGAGAGCTTAATATCTCGTTTGAAATTGCTGACAACATAGCCATTGAGCAAAACAGACAGTTTGACGATGTATGCAGAATTCAGGCTGGCTATATACATATTTTAACTCATAACCAGAATAACGGTCACACCTGCCTGCCGATGGATAAGCTTTTGTCTGCGTGCTGTAAATTTTTGCAGATAAAAGAGGATATCGCAAAAGAAACACTTGAAGCTATGCTTACAGAGGGCTTTCTTATACTTGATATAGTAAATGAAAGAGAGTTTATATTCCTGCCAGATATGCACAGCTGTGAAAGCTACAGTGCAGCAAGAATTGCAATGGCACTACGCTTTCCAGCTGAAAAGCTGGAGAATATAGAAAACGAAATAATAAAAATCGAAGAAGAAAACAATATAAAATATGCTGATTTACAGAAGCAGGCTATTGACATGGCATTAACCAAGGGTATTCTTATTCTTACTGGTGGCCCTGGTACTGGTAAAACCACTACCCTTAACGCTATTATCAGCATATTGAAGCATAACGGTCATAGTGTGGCACTGGCAGCTCCTACCGGCAGAGCAGCACAAAGAATGACACAGCTAACAGGCTGTGAGGCTAAGACAATACACCGATTATTAGAGGTTACATGGGATAAGCACGACCAGCCAATATTTATGAGAAATGAGCGAAACGCACTTGAATGTGATACACTTATCATTGACGAGCTTTCTATGGTTGATTCTCAGCTTTTTGAAAGTGTTTTAAAGGCGTTGCCACTAGGCTGCAGATTAATAATGGTCGGCGACAGCGACCAGCTGCCAAGCGTTGGTGCCGGCAATGTTTTAGGTGATTTGATTGCGTCAGAAAAAATACCCGTTGTACAGCTCAACGAGATTTTCAGACAATCAATGGAGAGTCTTATAGTTACAAATGCTCACCGAATAGTTAAGGGTGAGCAACCAATTATAACCGAAACCAAATCTGACTTCTTTTTTATGAGCCGTACAAATCTGCCAAGCCTTACAGGTACTATTGCAGAGCTATATGTTGACCGTTTACCAAAAAGCTACGGCTATTCTCCACTTAACGATATACAGATTCTCTGTCCTGGCAGAAAGGGACAGATTGGTACCTACGAGATAAACAAGCTGCTGCAAAGCAGTATAAATCCTAAAGAAAGCTTCAAGCGTGAAATTAATATAAATGGCAATATTCTGCGTATGGGTGACAAGGTTATGCAAAACCGTAATAATTACGATATACCATGGTACAAAGAAAACGGAGAAACAGGCGAAGGTGTATTCAACGGTGATATAGGCATACTAACCTATGTTTCAAACAATCCCCCTACCCTGCAGGTTACCTTTGATGACAAGGTAGCAACTTACGACGCTGAAAGTGCCATAGATTTAGAGCTTGCCTATGCAGTTACGGTACATAAAAGTCAAGGTAACGAGTTTAACGCTGTTATAATCCCACTATACAACAATCCACCACAGCTTATATATCGCAATCTGCTTTATACTGCCGTAACAAGAGCAAAAAAGCTTCTGATTATAATAGGCAGTAATAAAACGCTTTACAGAATGGTAGAAAACAATAAAAAGACACTACGATATTCAGCCCTGAAGGACTTTATCACACGAGAGGTTGAATAATCATGCTCAGAGCAATACTTGGTCGTATAATAAAGACACTGTATCCCTCAAGATGTCCATACTGTAACGAATTTATTTTGTCTGACGACGAAGCATGCGAGGCTTGTATTGATAAGCTTGAGTATGAATATATTATTACACCCTTAAATTGTAAAAGCAGGAATGTATCTCCATTTAAATATGACGGCTTGTACAGAGATGCAATATTAAGCTTAAAATATGCAAATAACCCTCAATTCGCACAACAGCTTGCTATATCTGTTAAAAAGGCTGTTTGCAAGGAATATTCAGATTTTTTAGCAGACGAAAATAGCTTTGATATAATAGCCTGTGTACCATGTACTAAAAGCGATTATACAAAGCGTGGCTATAATCAGGCTCAGCTTATTGCTGAAGCATTATCAAGGGAGCTTAGCATACCATTTGAACAGGCCTTGCAAAAAGCTGTAAAAACCAAGCCACAGCACACACTGCAAAGAAGCAACCGACAAGCTAATGTTATTGGTGCATTTGCTGTAACTCAAGAATCTGATGTAACTGGTAAAAGGATTTTGCTGATAGATGACATTGTTACAACAGGCTCAACGCTGAGTGAATGTGCAAAAACGCTATACAAAGCAGGAGCTGAAACAGTGTTATGTGCAACCTACGCAACAACACCTGCGAAGAAATAACAAATTGGAATTTGTCGGGCTAATAACAAACTTCGATAGAGAAAAGCGTAAAGTTTAGGTCCA
>JAXJDU010000041.1:0-2158 GCA_036301785.1 Acutalibacteraceae bacterium
AGGGCTTTGCCCTTAAAACCCACGAGGGGTGTTACCCCTCGACCCCATAAACTTTTGAAAAAGTTTAATCAAAACTTTTAAGTTTTGGTTTGTGCGTAACTCCCCCACAAACTACAATTTAATCTATCTAAAAATCAGAACGAAATTATATCTTCTCCACCAAGCTGTGCTGTTTCATATGCAACAAAGCTGCTGAAAAATGCTGACAAGAAATTCTCGTCTAGTGGAACCTCTGTTTTTTCACCTGTTTCCATATTTTTAAGCATTGCTTTATTCTCTGCAATTTCGTTATCGCCCAGAACAATGCTGAACTTAGCACCGATTTTATCAGCGTACTTCATCTGTGCTCTCAGGCTTCTGCCTACGATGTCACACTCAACGCTTATCATAGCCTCTCTTACCTCTTTAGCAAGGTTAAACGCCTTTTTCTGTGCCTCTTCACCCATTGACGCAATATATAAATCGCAGGTGTTAGGCTGTGGAATTTCTATACCCTGTTCCTCCATAAGTGCAAGCAAACGCTCCATACCTAAGCCAAAGCCCAGTGAAGGTGTGTGCTGACCACCTATTTCTTCAACAAGTCCGTCATATCTGCCACCACCACAAACTGTGCCCTGTGAGCCTAGCTTTGTTGTAACAAATTCAAAAACAGTCTTTGTGTAATAGTCAAGACCACGAACAATCTGTGGGTTTACTACATATGGAATTTCTGCACCGTCAAGGTAAGCCTTTACCTTTGTAAAGTGGTCGTTACACTCATCACATAGATAATCAAGAACAACCGGTGCATTCTGTGCAATTTCTGAGCAGATTGGACTTTTACAGTCTAATATTCTCATAGGATTTTTCTCTAGTCTTGAAAGACAGGTTTCGCAAAGCTTATCCTTTGAGCTTTCGAAGTACGCCTTTAAAGCCTCGTGATATTTTGCACGACAGGTTGGGCAACCGATTGAGTTAAGCTCCAGCTGTAAATCTGTAATGCCAAGTCTGTCAAATAATGTTGAAGCAAGGCTGATGATTTCAGCGTCGGCAGCAGGGTTAGCTGTACCGAAAAGCTCTATACCAAACTGGTGGAATTCTCTGTAACGATTAGCCTGCTTTTTCTCGTATCTGTAGCAGGAATCAAAATAATATGTTTTTATTGGTAAACCGTCGTTATATATAGCATGCTCAAGCATTGCTCTTGCTGCACCTGCTGTACCCTCTGGACGAAGTGTGATTGATGTACCACCCTTTGTATTAAATGTGTACATTTCTTTCTGTACAACATCAGTTGTATCACCTACACCACGCTGGAAAAGCTCTGTATGCTCGAAAACAGGTGTTCTTATCTCTTTAAAGCCATAGGCAGCAGCCTCGCTTCTCATAACCTCTTCTATAAACTGCCACTTGTGGCTATCCTTTGGCAGAACATCCTCTGCACCGTACACCTTTTTAGTAATAAGTGCCATTTTTATTCCTCCGTTTATATGAAATTAGCTGTTTAAACAGCTGAAAGTTTTATATATCAAAAATAGGGGCAGAGCCAAGTCTACCCCTACCAATTTTCTATTTTACTATAATATCGTTGAAGTTACAAGATATTTGAAATATTATTTAAGGATATTTCTCCAATCAAGGTCGCCACGCTCAAGACCGTGAATCAGCATTTCTGCTGTTGCAATATTTGTAGCAACTGGAATATTGTGCATATCGCAAAGTCTTAGCAGGTTCATATCGTTAGGCTCCTGTGGCTTTGGATTTAACGGATCTCTGAAAAACAGAAGCATATCTATTTCGTTGCAGGCAATTCTTGCAGCAATCTGCTGGTCGCCACCCTGTGAGCCACTTAGAAAACGCTGAATTTCTAAGCCTGTAGCCTCAGAAACAAGCTTACCAGTAGTACCTGTAGAGCAAAGTGCGTATCTGCTTAAAATACCACAATAAGCAATGCAAAACTGTACCATTAACTCTTTTTTCTCATCATGTGCAATTATTGCAATTTTCATCATAATCCTTCTTTCTTCTCTTTCTTCTCTATTCTCATATTATAAAGTGGGCTTACATTATCAGCAACGGTACATTTTCACCATCTAGCCTTGCAGCTATTCTGTCTATTGCCTCTAGTGCAGTACAGTTTTTCTTGTATGCTAAACCCTTTTGAATTGACGCTACGACC
>JAXJDU010000042.1:0-1909 GCA_036301785.1 Acutalibacteraceae bacterium
CGTAACTCCCCTACAAACCCAAATTTATCTATAAATTTAAGTTTAGCCTTACATTAATTACACCTAATAAAAAATCAAGCCGTTGCTATGATGAACGGCTTGATTTTATCGTTTTTGATTATTCAAGACTATCTATACAGAGCCTTTTTATTTTCTCATTTTGTCTTTATCAACCTGCTTCTGGTATTCTAAAATTTCTTTATAAATACGCTCGCAGTTGTTGTGGTCATCAAAATGATAGAAGTCGTCTACTCTGTCTATATACATTTGCTTCATCTGGCAATTGTTTTCCATATAGTCGCAAAGTGTATCTACAAGCTGATCGCTTTCGGTACAAATTTCACCAAAGCCCATTGTATCGTAGAAGAAGCCTCCATCATCATAATGTGCAGGTAGCTGTGATGGATGGAAATAAACAAGTGGTTTTTTCATATATGCGAAGTCAAACTGTACACCAGAATAGTCTGTAACCATAAGACTTGACTCTGTAAGAATCTTCTCGTAGCTTAAATCACCTACAGATGAAATTACCTCTACATATGGGTCTGGCTTAAAGTCATTTACCTGTGCACTTAAAATCGGGTGTAGCAGATACTTGATTGCATAGCCTGTTTTCTTTGCAGTTTCTATAAGCTTCTGATTGTTTATAAGGTCGTTATAAATCTTATAGTAGGTTGTGTTTTTAAATTCAGGGTTATAGTTACGCTGCTCACCCTCACTTGTTGTTACAGGCATAGCGTTGTACATTCTCCATGTTGGAGAAAGCAGAATCTGCTTCTGGTCGTTATTTATAAGTCCGTCATATCTGCCTATACCAGTCATTTTAAGAATATTAAAGTTGCTGTAATTATAGGCGTGCTGACTAAGGTTTTTATGCTCGTACTTTGAAGCCAGGAAATACATCTGAGTATTATCTACTATTCTCTGCTGAGCCATAGCACACTTCTGCACTGACAAGCCATGCTGTAAGCACATTGAAGGGAAATTACACAAGCCTCTTATAAATCTTGAACGGTCCATGCTGTAGCCGTTGAATGGGAATACATTAGAGTTTGTGATAAGGGCAATATCTGTGTTTAAAAATGCCATTTTGTGCAGGAATGAACGGGTTTTAACCGGCTTCAGGCCAGCTTCCTTAAGACTTTTATAATCAGATGTGTTTTTATCGATTATATAATATCTTGTTATACCGTCCTTTTTGTCTGCACAATATCTGTACAGATATTCACAGCTGTCGCCACCCTTGTATAGCTTATCGTACATTAACCATATCTTTTTATTTTTAAAGTATGGTCTTGTTATCCAGTATTGTATTCTTGTTATAAATGAACGCTTACTCTCCTTGAACACTCCTGGCAGGAATTTCAACTCGCTTTTCAGTGTGTCTATAGGATTAGCGTGTGTAATTACAATCTCTTTTGCATCGTTAAGCTTTGCTATATACTTATTAAATCTCCAATATGCGTTTTTAGGAGATAAAGCAAACTTTGCCCAGTGGTGCAGGAATGAAAGCTTCAGTGGGATTACGCTATATCTGTACTTTGCAAAGAACTGCACACTCTGCACCGGCTCATCAGGGTCTAGTGGCAGCTCCAGATGGAAGGTGAATTTTTTGTATGCACTTATATCAAAATACTTTGTAAGCGAATAACGGTCAGTGTCGGTCAGTGTGTATTTCTGGTCGTTAAGCTTTACATAAAGCTCTATATCATCAAGGTCAAAAACTCGTCTGAATGAACCGTCTATAACCAGCTTACCATCACGATAATCTATAACATGCATACCCACACGCTGGTCGGTCAGTCGTGAAACAAATATATTGTCACAATTCAGATAAACCTCGGTTTTACCCTCTACATTCACTAATGGCATATCGCTGAATATGCAGTTATACTTCAGCATATAGAAC
>JAXJDU010000043.1:0-4803 GCA_036301785.1 Acutalibacteraceae bacterium
ATAGATAACAAAGCCTTTGTTAGGGTGTTCTACTAATAAGATAGGACAAACATCAGTAGTAAACAAACTAACTGACGGAAATGCAGAAACCAGCAAAAAAATAACATTTGCCATGAAAGCAAAATATATATTTAAAAGATGTTTTCCACCAATGAGGTTTTACAAGCAAAATTATCCGTTTTTCTATAACCATAAATATCTTTTACCACTTTGCTTTTTTTACAGAATATTTAAGCTTATATTCAAGAGAAGCAATAAACTAAAAGCAGAAATCGAAGCCTTACAAAGAAAATAAATACATTGTATTAAATACAAAATGAGTAAAACAAAAAACAGGACTTGAAGCTATACAATCTCAAGCCCTGTTTTTATATTATCCTGAAAAAGCTATCTTTAAAGCGATTTCTTCTAAGCATATAATAATATTTTTTAAAAAGCTTTTTAAAGCAAGCGTCAATTCAATCAAACACAGAACCCCTCAACAAAAGTAACTCAAGATTACTTCTGCTGAGGGATTCTTGATTTACAACATTCGGATATCTGCTATAACGGAGGAAGATAGTTGCTTACTCCACCTCCACTGTATTCGTGTGAATACATCAGATATTTCTGAAGTATACATCGCTGAAAAATATAATGGAACTTTTACTGCTAAAAATATCGACAATACTTTTACTACTTTGATTGCTTTAAAGAAATAGATGTTGTAAAGTAAGCATCAATTCAATCACGCACAGACCCCCTCAACAGAAGTGATTCATGAAATTACTTCTGTTGAGGGGGTCTTGATTTATCTTGACTTACAATATTCAAACATCTGCTCTGACCAAGGAAGATAGGTGTGTACATCTAAACTTAGAATATTCATACTTATGATTTCTAAAATATTTATAACCATTTTTTCATAGAAAACACCGTCATTCAATCAAACCATATTTTACCTTTATTCGGTCCAGCTTTTCAAGCATAGGCTCTGCTACAAGCAAAAGGAACAACGCTGTTGAAAATCCGTGAGTTAAGTCCATAGGCAAGCCTGTAACATAGTAAGCAAGCAACATTTTAAAATTTATTGACTGTGGTGAAAACATTAATGCAGATGATGTATTCATTATAACACCATAAATAACAATGGCACTTAACGCACCAAATACTGCCAGTGAAATTCTGGTTCTTCTTAACCAGCCTTTTTTGAACAGCACACCAGCTAAGAATCCGATTATACCCATTGCAAACATCTGCCAAGGTGTCCACGGACCCTGTGAAAACAGCATATTTGATGTAAGCATTGTAACAGCACCAACTAAAAAGCCTGTTTCTCCACCTAAAGCTACACCTGTAATAATGGTTAGTGCAAGCACAGGCTTGAACTGTGGTAGCATAAAGAACAGACTTCGGCCTGCTACACCAACAGCACACAGCACAGCTATTGTAACAAGCTCTCGTGCCTTTGGCTTTCTACCCTCGAAAACCAGCACAAATGGTAGCATACATTCCAACAATACAAGCAAAGCTACAATACTGTAGTAGTCGTTATCAAGATAGAACACTCCGGTAAAAATTGTTAGTGGTATAAAAAGTAAAATCAAGGCTGAAGCAACAATAGTTCGCTTGTTAAGATTTCGTTGCTTTTTATCAGTCTGCACTATAATTGGTGGCTCACTTCTTCTGCCGATTGACAATATAAACACTGATAAAGCCACAAACAGAACTATATATAATTTAAGCTGCTCAAAGCCTTGTTCGCTTATACCTGATGAGGTTACTATTGAAGAAAGGTCTGTTACACTTGTTGCATATATGAACACTGCTAAGGCAACAAGCATTGAGGCACAGGCTGTCAGCTTTCGCCACAGTGGAAGTGGCTTTGGCTTAAAGCTTACACTTCTTTTTGAAATCTGTGGTAGTGGTGTTATTTCTTCATCAACTAATACTTTTTCAGTAATTTCTGCACCACAGCAGTATGTAATATCTTCGACCGTTACAGCATTTGGTATCAGGTGCCTAGCCATACGATTTGCAGGAGTTGTATAAAAGCTGTTGCCAGAGAAAAACTCTCTTGGTGTACCCTCTGCTACAATATTACCATCAAAAAACATACCACAATGGTGGGCATACTCAGCACAAAAAGCTACATCGTGACTTACCATAAGAATAGTTACACCTTGCCTTAAAAGCTTTTTCAAGATATTTGCAAAGCTGATTTTAAATTCAGCGTCAAAGCCTTTTGTTGGTTCATCTAAAAGCAACACATCAGGAGAAGTAAGCAATACCTTTGCAAGGGCTGTACGCTGTTGCTCACCACCAGAAATGTCATACGGATGACGGTCTATAAACGAAGAAAGCTCGCACAGCTTTACCACTCTTGCAACCTGCTCGTCCTTTTCTTCCTTTGACATTTTATTACCCTTAAACACCTCGTACAAATCCTCTCGTACTGTGCGTTTTACAAAAAGTGTCTGAGGATTCTGTGGAAGATGTGCCAGCCTTCCGTTCACCTGAACCTCTCCCCTATATGCAGTCAGAATATCTGAAATAACCTTTAGCGTGGTACTCTTTCCTGCACCATTGCCACCAAGCAATGCGTAAAAATCTCCCTTTTTCAGTTCAACCGAAAAGCCTTTCAGCACATCGGGTGAGTCCTTTTCGTATCTGAACCATATATTATCAGCACTCAAGGCTATATCATCACTCTGAGCTATTTCATCCTTTTTGTAAAGCTCTCTCAATGGCTTTTCTTTATTCCTTAGATTCAGAAAATCACTGCCATCACGCACAGTAACAGGACAGCTTAAAGCAGTTTCAACTCTTGCCCACACACGCATAGCAGTTGGCATTGCAAGAAACATTGAGCTTTCTTTTTCTTTCAAAGTAAGTCCGACTTGCTCGGGAATATCATCACAGATTATTTTTCCCTTTTCCATAACAACAACCCTTGTAGCATATACAAAGGCTTCTTCAAGGCGATGCTCTGTGAGTATTACTGTTGTGCCAAGCTCTCGGTTTATTCTTCCCAAAAGTGCAAGAAAATCAGTTGCAGCAATCGGGTCTAGCTGTGCTGTTGGCTCATCAAGCACCAGCACACTCGGTTGCATAGCCATAACAGAGGCAAGGCTTAAAAGCTGTTTTTGTCCACCTGACAGCTCGCCTACATCTTTATAAAACCATTTTTCAATACCGAAAAATGACGCAACCTCGGCAACTCGTCTGCGTATGGTTGGTGTATCATATCCCAGACTTTCAAGACCAAAAGCAAGCTCGTGCCACACCTTATCGGTTACAACCTGATTTTCTGGCGACTGCATAACAAAGCCGATTTTCTGTGCCTGTGTCCGATCATCAATATTATCAAGTGCTGTACCCTCAAAAAGAATTTCACCCGATAACGCACCGTGAGGCTTTAAACAGGCTTTAAGATGTCTTAAAAGAGTAGATTTTCCACAGCCTGACGGACCACAAAGCACCAAAAACTCACCTTGCACAACCTCAAAGGAAATATCTTCAAGTGCCTTTTGCTCCTGTTCAGGATACGAAAAGCTTACATTTTTGAATATATAGTTTTCCATTTTCTATCCTCCACAGCGTTAAGCACAACAGGTGTTATGCAAAGTCCAAAGTAAATAAAATAAAAAGGTATGGTTGTAATATCGAAGGCTGAGTAGCGTCTATCCGGGAAATATCTGAAGCCAAAGGCTGATACAACAACTCCAGTCAGAATATATAAAAAGCAGAACGCAAGCCATACAAGGGTGTACTTATCTCTATCCTCAAAACGATAGATAGAAAATGCAGTTCTTCCCTTTAAGCCATAGCCTCGGCTTTTCATACTGTCGGCAGTTTCGATTGCATTTTCAAGCGACCATGTAATCATAATTGACACTATTGTAATCGCTGTTTTTGTACGAGTAAGTAAACTTCCTCTTGATACATCTCTGCCAATACACCGTTGTGCGTCTGCTACATTTTTCATCTGCGTTTTAAATTTTGGTACGAATCGCAATGTCATACTTAAAACTAACGACAACGCAGGGATAACCTTGCCGAAAAGGTATATAAACTTATCAGAG
The DNA here is from genome assembly GCA_036301785.1 of Acutalibacteraceae bacterium. Taxonomy (GTDB): domain Bacteria; phylum Bacillota; class Clostridia; order Oscillospirales; family Acutalibacteraceae; genus CAG-964. Next base: position 4,065 of record JAXJDU010000043.1, read on the forward strand.
GTCATAACTGCACTGAAAGCTGAAAACCACAAAAGCAAGGCTATAATCATACAACCTGACGAAAAGCCATATAGTATGCTTTCGAGCGTAAGTGGATTTCCATTTGAAAAATACAGCAAAATTGTTGTACCCTCGTGATTAAATGCAGGGTTAATAAATGCTGTAAGTAAAACAAGTGGCAAACAGAATTTCAGCAAAACCCCTATACTTTTCTTTCCCTGTGTGCTTACAACATAAATGATTGCACATACAAGTGAAATAAGCTGAGCTAGTGGATGATTAACCACCATTGAAAAGCCTATAACCAACGCAAAATATATTAAATTTACAAAAGGGTGATATTTAGAAAAAGAATCTGTCATAAATTACCTCTTTTTATTGTTTCTTTTTGTTGTCTCTTTTAGCCCTGCTATTTCTAAGGCTCTTGGCCACGGACCAAGAAAGGCTTTTATTCGTGAACGAGTTACTTCGTCGAAATCATCCTTGCGTGGGAGTCTGTTCAATTCCTTATGCTTTGCTCTTAAAAGCTCTGCTGCCCAGGACTTTTTCTCTTCAGCTGTCATATTCATCTCTCCTCTGAAAAAAACAAAAAACTCTTCCAACATAAAGGTCAGAAGAGTACAACAGATTCAAAGCACGATAATACAGCTTTGAATTACACATAAAAAAAGAGTATCAACCCAAAGCCACATATTGCAGTAAACCGGTTGCACTCTTCTCACCAAAGCTGTGTTAAACC
>JAXJDU010000044.1:0-5901 GCA_036301785.1 Acutalibacteraceae bacterium
ATTCTATATCCGTTTTTCATAAGCTCGGATTTAATTTCGTCTACATGGTTCTGGTTTCTTGTTTCCATACTGATACGCAGGTAGCAAGCGTTTATATCAGAATTCAAATCTGCTCTGTCATGTGCAACAGAAACAACATTACCACCAAGGCTGGAAATAATATCTGATACACCCTGCAACTGACCTGGTTTATCAAGAAGCTCGATAGTCAGCTCTGCAAGTCTGCCACTCATCTGTAAGCCACGGTTGATAACTCTTGAAAGAATAGTAACATCAATATTACCACCAGACAGCAAGCAGCATACCTTTTTGCCCTTTAAGTCAGGAATCTTATTAAGCAACACTGCTGCAAATGCGTTTGCACCTGCACCCTCAGTAACCAGCTTCTGACGCTCTAACAGTGTAAGAATAGCAGCTGCACACTCGTCATCTGTTACTGTTATAAAATCATCTACATATTTGCTTGCAATTTCGTATGTCAATGTACCTGGTGTTTTTACTGCAATACCGTCCTGGAAGGTGTGAACACTGTCCAGAGTTTCTATCTGACCGTGCTTAACACTTTGTACCATTGAAGGTGCACCAGCAGCCTGTACACCATAAACCTTTATATCTGGGTTAAGTGACTTTATTGCAAAGGCAACACCTGCAATAAGACCACCACCACCAACTGGTACTACAACAGCGTCGATGTCAGGCTTTCTGTTGATAATTTCAAGTCCGATTGTACCCTGTCCAGCAATAACAAGCTCGTCATCAAATGGATGTATAAATGCAGCACCACTCTCTTTTTGTAGCTCTACTGCTTTAGCGTATGCGTCATCATAGGTACCCTTTACCAGACAAACCTCTGCACCTAAACGCTTTGTTGATTCTATTTTACTGATTGGTGCACCATCTGGAATACAAATAAGTGACTTAATACCATTCTTTGTCGCTGCTCTTGCAACGCCCTGTGCATGGTTACCAGCAGAGCAGGCAATTACACCCTTTTCTCTTTCTTCCTTTGTAAGCTGAGAAATCTTATAGTATGCTCCTCTTACCTTAAATGAGCCTGTTACCTGCAGGTTTTCTGTTTTAAGATAAACAGTTACACCAGGCACTACATCTGGTGAGCATTTTATCATATCAGTTGGTCTTATAGCATCCTTTAGAGTATAAGCCGCATGGTAAATTTTATCCAGTGTCAACATTGAAAAACATCTCCTAAACAATATATCGAATTAATACCAGTAAAGACTGGTAAAAATAAAAAAATCCTTCGTCCAAATAAAAAGGACGAAAGACGAATGTTCCGTGGTACCACCTTAATTGTCTGATAACAGACCCCTCTGTGACATCTGATAATGTCATTCTCTATAACGGGAGAATCCCGTACGCTCTTAATTTATCTGATTATAAACAGATATTTCAGAGGTCAGCTTAAAGGTGATGGTGTTGCATTTATTTTGGTTGGCTTACACCAGACGCCAACTCTCTGTAAACAAAAATTAAATGCTCTTTGTCCTTATCATAGCCTTTATTATATCAAATCTATAATAACATTTATACTCTTTTTTACGCCAAATGTCAAGTATAAGATTAATTTTGTTTCGCTGATAATATAATTAATCTTATGAATAGACTTGATATAGATTATTATAAAATTACAGATATTCAAATAATTTTTTTATTAAGGTCTGTCTGGATTATTTGTGCGACACACTAAATAATCCACACTGGTTTTATAAAAATCTGCAAGCTTTATAAGCAGTACAACGGGGATTTCACGCTCTCCTCGTTCATACTTTGAATAAAGTGACTGGTCACAGAGTAACAGCTCTGCTATTTCTTTTTGAGTAAGATCATGGTCTTCTCTTAAATCTTTAATTCTTAGTTTCAATATTATCACCGATAAAATTATAATTTATTAATATTTTATCCGATAATATTTAGGACTATGTGTCCACTATAAAATTAAAAAAAATTTTATAGTCTGTTTTCTATCTCTATAATTATCTCACTCATTTTAACATCAAGTGCCACGCAAATTTTGTAGAGTGTTTCCAGGGTCGGCTTTCTTTCTCCACGCTCAATAGCACTTAAATGTGTTCGCCCTATATCAGACAAACCACTTAAAACCTCCTGTGATACTCCCTTGCGTTTTCTGAAATCGGCTATAACACTACCAACAATTTTAGAATCAAGCATTGCTAAAAACATATAAACTATCCCCCCTGTGATAGTTTATATGTTTTTTACAAATTTGTCGACCACTTATGTTGACAGATATATATTAATATATATTCATCTGATTGTAACCTCATACCAAAATAGATTTGTCTGATATTATACTGGAAAATATAACCTTATTTTTGTACAAAAACACCCACAAGCCTTTAATAAAAAAGTGCCTGTGGGTATTATAATTTTATTAAAATTCTTTTTTAACTGAGCGTACAAACAGCTCCGAAAGCATCTCTTTAGGGTCCTTGTTGTAAGTGATTACCTGATTTACAGCATTTACTATTGGCAGATCTACATTATACATTTCGCCCAGCTTGATTAAAGCTCTTGTTGTAGAAACACCCTCTGCAAGCTTTGTAAACTTTTCACCCTTTATAAGCAGCTCACCAAAACCACGGTTATGGCTGAACTTTGAGAACAGAGTAGCTTCGTAGTCGCCTAAATGGCAAAGACCAAAGGCTGACATCTCATTACCACCCATTGCCTTTATAAGTCTTGAAATCTCCTGTGTTGCTCGTGCCATTAACGCACCCTTAAGTGAAGTATAGCCCATACCGTCAAGCATACCAGCAGCAATACCTACAACATTTTTAGCAGCAGCACCAACCTCTGTACCAATTAAATCTCTGCCAAAATAGAAGCGTATAAGCTCGCTTGAAAACTCATTTACAAGCTTTGTTTTAAGTTCTTCATTCTGTGAATCTATAACCATACAGTTAGGAATACCCTTTACAAAATCCTGTGGATGACCAGGGCCAACCCATACAGCAACAGGAGTTTTTTCTGTATCGATATAATCAGAAACAATCTGTGTTAAGCGTCTGCCTGTTGTTTCTTCTATACCCTTCATACATAGTACAATCGCCTTACCGTCAATATTTTCTTTTGACAAACTCTGCATAAAGCTGCTTAAAGCTTGAGCACTTATTGAAATTATCATAACCTCAGCATGGTCAACAGCCTGTGTAAGGTCTGATGTAATTGTTATTCTATCACTAAATTCAACATAGTCATTTTTTCTGTTTTCTCTCAGCTTCTGGAAAATCTCTTCGCTTTCAAGACCCCATGAATAAACATTATGGCCTATTTTATCAAGATACCAAGCGATAAAAGAGCCCCATCTGCCACAACCTAGTAGTGAAATATTCATATATTAAACCTCCGTTTAGTTCAGATATTTTATTAGCGTTTATATTATAGCATACTAATCTGAAAAATTCCATTAAATAACAGATATAAGTTTAATATTTACAAATATTTTTTATTTGTAAGCTGTAGCAACCATAAATTAAACACCTTGAGCGTATGTTAAGCCTAAAAGTAACAGCATTAACAAAAGTGTACCTATTGAACAAATTACAGAATAAGCTAATGTGCCGACTTTTTGCCACACACTAAATCTGCCGTTTTTCTTTGTTATAGCAGACACTATTGCTGATATTAAAAACACTACGCCAATAACAAGCTCTGCTGTTATTGATAATACGCCTGTAAGCATACCTGTCTTATAAAATATTTCAAGCCTTACAAAATCGTATTTAGCATAGCAAATTATAGCAGGTACACCACAAATTAATATTAACCACGGGAGTATTGATTGTATGATTCTTACCTTAGACTTTATATTTTTTGTTTTCATATAATCCCTCTATCTGATACCTTATAATAAAATCCGAATATTCAGATAAAATTTTCGACCGGCACATTTTCTTTACGCTCACAGCCCTCTCGGGTTCAAGCCCTTGTTTTATTTATAAAATTCAGAATTAATAATGATATATCGCTAAAGCGATACGATATACAGTATAACTGTATGATATATTTGCACTTCGTGTAAATATGATATAATATCCGTTCCTTAATATGCGAAAGCATATATCATCGCACGAAGTGCGATATCATACCGTAGGTATATCATCCGTTCTCAAAAGAACGGATATCATTGAAAAAACCTTATTTATCAAAAGATAAATAAGGTTTTTTCATGGTGCGGGTGAAGGGACTTGAACCCCCACGTCTGCTGACACTAGAACCTAAATCTAGCGCGTCTGCCAATTCCGCCACACCCGCGTGTGTTATTTATTTGTGTTCCTCGGTGGAACATTTAGAATTATACTACACATAGAATATTTTGTCAACACTTTTTTAAAACTTTTTTCGATATTTGTTCTGATGGTTGTTGAGCTTGTCAGTAACTAACAACATAATCATATCTGATTAAAGCGTTTGCTACTAATCGGGTTCAAGTCAGCAAGCTATGTTTACTTACTTTTTCTACGAAATAGCAACATATATGTGCGTCAATCTTTAAGTTAATCTTTTAATGTAATATTTTCACTTGATTTAAAAATTTCATTATATTGACGACGCAAGTAAAGCCAACCAAACAAATTCCTGATTGCAACGATTAACCCTGAGAAGCCAACGATAGCTAAAAACAGATGACGAATATCCAACAGCTGATTATTGTTGACAACACATGACAATGTAATACCTACTGCTGCTATAGTTGTAAACAAAAGGCCGATAAAAATATACTGTTTCACTAAATATCTTAAATAGATGTTTCTATAAATTTGCTTTTGAAGCAAATCCACCGTTTTTGTTATACGATAAACAGATGTAGTTTTCAGAAGCTCAATAAAATTACCGGATATTTCTGTAGCGTTAAACTGACTTTTTAATGATTGTTCGGTCAGTATCATTCCACTATCCTTAACAAATGAGCAAGCAAAGAAATACTTTACAGTTTTATTCTGTGATCGGATAAAGCTAAATTTTCTGAATCCTGAAATTTTATCCAATCTCCACCCATCTTTCTCCAGCTGTTCCAGTTCAGATTCCATTTCCTCGCACTTCCATACAGGAGAGAAAAAACGCCTTGTCATTGTCTGTTTCAATTTACCACCTCTGTGTTTAAAACATAGCATAAAACAACTTTATTTTCAATGATATATCGCTAAAGCTATATGATATAATATCCGTTCCTTAATATGCCGAAGGCATATATCATCGCACGAAGTGCGATATCATACTGTAGGTATATCACCTGTTCTCAAAGAACGGATATCATTGAAAAAACTTATTTAACAATTATTATTTTCTATTTTCTTTCGCAGTTCTACAAGAGGCAATTAATAATCTACGAATATTACCACATAACTTTTCTGTATATTGGTATTTATAAATGTCTATTCTTTTTGTTTCGTACATTAATTTAAGCCAATAGCTTGTTTCATTAGACTCTTTTAGAGCGATTTCAAGTTTTGAAATAAAATCTTTTTTACTTTGTGCATATTGTGCTTCAAAAATATTTGCACCCACCGAAGTACCTGCTCTTGCAAGTTGATCAGTCATATAAGAACTTTTAGGCGTAGTTACACTATCAACAAGATTTACAATCGCAACTGCAAACTCAAAAGATAAATCTAACAATTTGTTTTGAGACATAAAAACTCCCACTTCTATTATATTGCTTTTTATACACAGTTTCAGTTACTGATATTTTCCGAAATAATTAATGATATATCGCTAAAGCGATATGATATACAGTATAACTGTATGATATATTTCCACTTCGTGAAAATATGATATAATATCCGTTCCTTAATATGCCGAAGGCATATATCATCGCACGAAGTGCGATATCATACCGTAGGTATATCACCCGTTCTC